>NZ_BAABIB010000044.1:0-9067 GCF_039542405.1 Amycolatopsis dongchuanensis | reverse complement strand
GCGGCTGCCCCTCAAAGTGATCCACCGGTATCAGGCGACGGGATGATCACCCAACTCTCGTGTGGGTCTGCGGCTATCGCCGCAGCACCTCGATCACCTCGGCAAACGCCCCCATGAACCCGGAATTCACCGTGACATAAGAGATCCCCAGCTCCTCCCGCCACCTCAGCAGCCTCTCCGCCCCCTCCTCCGGCGTCCCCGGCAGCACGGTCACCGCGCCGCCGGCCACGAGCTCCGGAACCCCCACCCCGATGAACCGCTCCAACCACGGCGCAGGTTCATCACCCACCGCCAGCAGGTTCGCCGCCAGTTCCACCGGCTTACCCCGGAAAGAGTCCACATAGGACACTGCCTCGGCCTCGGTGGTCCGAGGCGACCAGGCCATCGTCGCGATATCGGCCTTCTCGGCGGCGAGCGCACGCGTCTTCGGGCCACCGGCGGCGAGCAAGAGTGGCGGCCGATCCTCTTGTGCCAGCAGGAAATCCACCGTCTCCGCCAGGTGCGTGAACCGGCCGTCCAACGACCCGCCGAAGGCCTCGATGCGGGCCGCCGCCTGGGGGCGTCCACTGCCGAGGCCGAGTTCGAACCGGCCGCCGGTGAACTGGTGCAGCGATCGCGCCTGCCAGTCCAGCAACCGGCGATCGCGGAACTTGTCCACTGCCACGAAAGTCCCGACGTGCAGCCGTTCGGTGACAGCCGCCGCCGACGACAGGATCGTGAACGGATCCAGCTCGCCCTGCGGATCGGGCGAGAGGAGGGTGTCGAAACCGAGGTCCTCGGCGTGGCGCGCGAGGTCCGTCCAGGTGCGCAGGTCGGCGCCGGAACCCACGACGCCGAAACGGAACGGGCGATCAGTCATGCCCCAAGGGTGCGCCCGTAACACGCGCGAAACGTCCGCCCACGGGCGGCAAACCGGCGTACGCGCGTCAGAGTACGGCGACGCTCAGCGCCTGCGCGATCTCCTTGCCCAGCGCGTGCGTGGTGTCCCCGACCTTCACCACGAGCGAACCGCCGAACGGCTGCCGCTCGACCACCTCGATCCGCTCACCGATACCGATCTCGTGATCGGCCAGATAACGCAGCATGTTCGGGTCCGTGTCCCACACCCGCACGATCTGCCCGACCGCACCCGGCTCCAGCTCGTCCAGCAACCGCGTCGGCAGCTCCTCGACGCTGCCGTCCGCCGCCGGGATCGGATCGCCGTGCGGGTCGCGCACCGGGTGCCCGAGCTTCGCCGAGATGCGCTCGACCAGCCGGTCCGACACCGCGTGCTCGAGCGCGTCCGCCTCGGCGTGCACCTCGTCCCACGTGTAGCCCAGCTCCTGCACCAGGTACGTCTCGATCAACCGGTGCCGCCGCAGCACACCCCGCGCCAGCAGGCGGCCCGCCGGGGTCAGCTCGATACCGCGGTACGGCACGTGCTCGACGAGCCCCTGCTGCGAAAGTTTCGTGACCATGCCCGACGCCGACGAAGGACTCACCGACAACCGCCCCGCGAGCGTGGTGTTCGTGACCGCTTCGCCGCGCTCCACCAGGCCGTAGATCACCCTGATGTAGTCCTCGATCGAGGACGACGAAGAACGGCTGGGGCTGTCAGGCATACCCTCAACTTTACGACGTGCGCCCGGCTCCGGGCCGCCACCGGTACCTGATCCACCCCGCCACCGGCTCCGCGCCGAGCTGGGCGTAGAACGCCGCGGCCTTGTCGTTGCCCTCCTGCATGTCCCATTCGACCCGGCCGTCCGTGCGCTCCCGCAGCGCGTCGAGCAGCTCGCGGCCCAGACCACTGCGCCGGTGTTCCGGCCGGATGAACAGGTCGTCGAGCCAGATCCCCGGCCTGCCCTCCCACGTGGAGAAGTTCCACGAGCAGAACGCCATTCCCGCGACCTCCGGCCGTCCCGGCGGCTCGGCGATCAGCACCCACGCCTTCGGGTCGGGGCCGAACAGGTGCTTGGTCATCTCGGTGCGGTCGAGCGACACGCTGTCGTTGCCCTCGTACCGGGCGTGCTCCTCGATGAGCGCGCAGATCTCCTCGACGTCGGTGACCTCGGCGTCACGGACGGGCATCGTGCGTTCCCCTCTCGTAAACCAGTTTTCCGCCGACGACGGTCGCCAGCACGCTCGCGTCGTCGAGCCCCGCCTCGTCGGTGATGTCGGCGGACAGCACCGCGAAGTCGGCGAGTTTCCCGATCTCCAGGGTGCCCACTTCACGCTCCCGAAACGCCGCGTACGCCGATCCGTACGTGTAAGCGCGCAACGCTTCTTCCGGCGTGATGCGCTCGGCGGCCCCGAAGAGGGCTCCGCCCGACGTACGCCGACGCACCATGTCCGCCAGCCCCAGCAGGGGCGCGCCGTTCACCACCGGCCGGTCCGAACTGCCCGGAAGGACACACCCCGCGTCCAGGAACGAGCGCAGCCGGTAGCACCACGCCTCCCGCTCCGGGCCGAGCGCGGCCGCCATCCCGTCACCGATCTCGTTGACGAACCGCCCCTGCGGCACCGGCACCAGCCCCAGCGCCGCGATGCGCGCCACCTGCGCGGGCGGCACCACGCCGCAGTGCTCGATGCGGTGCCGGTGGTCGTCCCGCGGATGGGCCGTCAGCGCCGCTTCGTACGCGTCGACGATCGTCGAGACCGCCCGGTCACCGATGGCGTGCGTCGCGATCTGCCACCCCGCCGCGTGTGCCTTCAGGATCGTCGCGGCGAGCTCCTCCTCCGGCTGCTGGAAGTACCCGCGGTTGCCCGGGTCGTTCGCGAAGTCGTCGTGCATCGCGGCGGTCCGGCCGATGAGCGAACCGTCCGCGAACAGCTTCATCGGCCCGATCCGCAGCCACTCGTCGCCCAGCCCGGTGCGCAAGCCGAGATCGAGCCCGAACCCGGCAGCGTCGGGTAGGTCGTGCAGCACGGCCGACGACACCATGAGCGTCGTCCGCACACGCAGCACCCCGCGTTCGCGCGCCTGCTGGTACGCCAGCACCTCCGCCGGGCTCTCCCCGACCAGCCCGCCGCCGACCCCGGCCTCCTGCACGCTCGTGATGCCCTCGGCCAGGTACCGCTCGCCGGCGCGGTCGATGGCGCGCACCAGGGTGTCCGTCGGCGTCGGGTAGGTCAGCGGCCGCAGCAGCAGCTGGGCCTGCTCGCGGAGCAGCCCGGTCGGCGAACCCTCGTCGTCCAGCACCACGTCCCCGCCGACGGGCACGTGCGCCACGTCCAGCTGCGCCAGGACGTTCGAGCTGACCACGACCATGTGCCCGGACGTGTGCTTGACCCGCACGAGGTGGTCCGGCGCCGCCCGGTCGAGCCCGTGCCGCGTGGGGTGCCCGCCGACCAGCCGGTTCTGGTCGTAACCGTTGGCGACGATCCAGCTCCCCGGCGGCGTCCGCGCGGCCCGCTCGGCGATCGCCGCGTACACCTCGTCCACGTGCTTGCACTCGCCCAGCGCCACCTCGTCGAGGCTCATCCCGAACCAGGCCATGTGGTTGTGCGCGTCGTGGAACCCCGGCACGACGACCGCCCCGCCGAGGTCCACCCGCCGAGGCGTGGACAGCGCCTCGGCGTCCTCCCCGAGCGCGACGACCCGCCCGTGCAGCACGGCCACCGCGGACGCCCAGCCCCTCCCGGTGAACACGCGCGCGTTCTCGTAGATCGTGTCGACCTTCACGCTCCGACCCTATCGATCGATCGATCGGTTAGCTAGGCTCGGCGGCATGAGCTGCGTGGAAGTCTCGCTGGGCGAGGTCGCACAGATCCGCCTGAACCGGCCGGAGCGGCTGAACGCCGTGGCCCCCGCACTGGTCGACGACCTGCTCGAAGCGCTCGACACCGTGGGGCGCTCCGACGCGCGGGCCGTCGTGCTGTCCGGCCGCGGCCGGGCCTTCTGCGCCGGCCACGACCTGAAGGAGCCGCCGGCCGAGGGTGACTCGCGGGCACGGCTCGAACGCCTGCAGGACGTCACGCGGCGCCTGCGCGCGCTCCGCCAGCCGGTCATCGCCGCCGTGCACGGCTACGCCATCGGCGCGGGCGCGGAGTTCGCGCTGGGCTGCGACCTGATCCTCGCGGCCGAGGACGCGGTGTTCGCGTTCCCCGAGGCCGGGCTCGGGCTCAGCGTCACGGGTGCCGCCTCGCGGCTGCTGCCGCAGCTCGTCGGCCCGCTCAAGGCGAAGGAACTCCTACTGCTCGGCGAACGCGTGCCCGCCGCGGAGGCGCTGCGGCTCGGGCTCGTGAACGCCGTGGTCCCCGACGTGCACACCACCGCGACGGAGTGGGCGGAGCGCATCGCCGGGCATCCCGCGGGCGCGGTCGCGCTGGCGAAGCGGGCGCTGGACGCGGGCACCGACCTGGAGGCGGCGCTGGAGCTGGAGGTCAGCCACGCGCTGATCACCGAGCACACGCCGGAGGTGGCGCGTTCGGCCGAGGCGTTCCGGAGCCGCGCATGACCGCGCTGGAGCAGGTCGACGACCTGGTCACGCTGGTCCGCCGCGCCGCCGAGCGGTGGCCGGACAAGGACGCGTGGATCTTCGACGAGACCGGTGAGCGCCTCACGTTCGGCGAGGTCGACCGGCGCAGCACGCGGTTCGCGCTGGCGCTGC
This sequence comes from Amycolatopsis dongchuanensis, assembly GCF_039542405.1. Classification (NCBI taxonomy): domain Bacteria; kingdom Bacillati; phylum Actinomycetota; class Actinomycetes; order Pseudonocardiales; family Pseudonocardiaceae; genus Amycolatopsis; species Amycolatopsis dongchuanensis. Next base: position 4,478 of record NZ_BAABIB010000044.1, on the reverse strand, counting down.
TCGAGCTGGGCCTGCGGCCCGGCGAGCGCGTCGCGGTGATGCTGCGCAACCAGCCCGAGTTCCCCCTGCTGTGGCTCGCGCTCGCCAAGGTGGGCGCGGTGCTGGTGCCGGTGAACACCAACTACCGCGAGTTCGACGGGGCGCACGTGCTCCGTCACTCCGGGGCACGGTTCGCCGTGGCCGCACCGGAGTTCGTCGAGCTGCTGACCCGGATCGCCCCGGAGACGAAGGTCGAGCGCGTGCTCACGGTGGACGAGCTGCGCGCCGAGTCGGGCGGGCTCGCGCGGTTCGAGGCGGTCGGCGAGCAGCCGGTGAACATCCAGTACACCTCGGGCACGACCGGTGCGCCGAAGGGGTGCGTGCTGCCGCACCGCTACTGGCTCACGCTCGTCCGCGGCCTGGTGACCGACTTCCCCGCGGTGTCGGACGAGGACCGGATCCTGACGGCACAACCGTTCCACTACATCGATCCACAGTGGAACGTCGCGCTGGGCCTCGCCTCGGGTGCGGCACTCGTGGTGCTCGACCGGTTCCACCCCTCGACGTTCTGGGACAAGGTCCGCGAGCACGGCGTCACGTGGTTCTACTGCCTGGGCCTGATGCCGACGCTGCTGCTGCGGCAGCCGGAGTCACCGGCCGACCGGGAGCACCGCGTGCGCACGATCAGCGCCTCCGCGATCCCGCGTGACCTGCACGCCCAGTTGGAGGCGCGCTGGGGCGTGCCGTGGTTCGAGGCGTTCGGCATGACCGAGACCGGCGGCGACATCAGGGTGTCCGACACCGACCACGACGAGCTGGTCGGCACGGGCTGCATCGGCCGCCCCATCCGCGAGCGCGAGGCGATGATCGTCGACGAGGACGGCCGGCCCGTGCCCCGCGGCGAGACGGGCGAGCTGGTGCTGCGCGGCGTCGGCCTGATGCACGGCTACCACGACGATCCCGAGGCGACGGCCCGCGCGTTCCGCGGCGGCTGGTTCCACACCGGTGATCTGGCCACAATGGACGCGCAGGGCCGGATCTTCTACGTGGGCCGCACGAAGGACATGATCCGCCGCAGCGGCGAGAACATCTCGGCCGACGAGGTCGAGCGCGCGCTGCTGCTGCACCCGGCCGTCGAGGTGGCCGCGGTGGTGGCCGTGCCCGACGAGCTGCGGGGCGAGGAGGTCAAGGCGTTCGTGGTGCTCCGCGAGGAGGTGGGGCCGGACGAGCTGGCGGCGTTCTGCTCGGCCAAGCTGGCGTACTTCAAGGTGCCGCGCTACTGGACCATCGCGGAATCGCTGCCCCGCACCCCCTCGGAGCGCGTCGCGAAGGGCGAGCTGCGCGAGTCGACGCTGCCCGCCTACGACCGGGTGAGGCAGGAGTGGCGCTGAACACGGAACAACGCGTGCGCCGCGCCGCGGTGCGGTTGTTCGCGGAAAAGGGTTTCCACGGCACCGGCATCCGGGACCTCGCGCAGGCCGCCGGCATCTCCTCGGCGAGCCTGTACCACTACATGGGCACGAAGGAAGACCTGCTCGTCACGATCATGCGCGAGTGCCTCGACCGCCTGCTGCTCGGCGCGCGCCGAGCCGTCGAGGGCGCGGCCGACCCGCGGGAGCGGCTCGCGTCGCTGGTCGCGCTGCACGTGCTCGCCCACGCCCGGCAGCCCGCGGAGACGCGGGTGGTGGACAACGAGGTGCCCGCGCTGTCGGCTGCGGCGCGGCGCCGGGTGGTCGCGCTGCGCGACGAGTACGAACAACTGTGGACGGACGTGATCGGCGAGGGGCTCCGGCACCGGGCGTTCGCGGTGGCCGAACCCGCCGTGACGAGGCTCGCACTCCTGGAGATGTGCAGCGGCGTGGCCCGCTGGTACTCACCCCGCGGCCCGCTCGATTTGGATCGCCTTGCGAGCCATTACGCCTGCCTGGCGCTGCGGATGCTCGGCAGCGCCGATGACGACTGCCCCGCCGGGGTCGAAACGGCCCGGAAAGTGGTCGCCGATCTGTGGTGAACAACCCTCCAGCTGGGGATTCCGGGGCATTGCCTTGCCGCGACGGCGTATCTGAGGGACCCTCGAACTGTGAGTGAGCAAACGATCCATCTGGAACTGGACGAGTCCGGCCTCGCTCCGGGGCTGCCGGTTCCATCAGACCCTCGCGATCAGGTTCAGGACGTGCCTTATCGTCCCGTGGAGTTCCGTGACGACGACCTGCCGTCGGCCCTGGAGCGGTGCGCGGCCTGGCTGCGCAGCGCACAGGAGTGGCTCGGCGAGCCGCTCGACGTGCTGGCCATCCACCTCGACTACGACGATCGGGAAGGCGCTCCCTACTACGACGTCAAGCTGCTGTGCAACGAGGAGGACCTGGCCGGGGCACCGCTGGCCATCAAGGCACAGGGCAAGTAGGACCACTGTTCGCGAGGAGGGGTGCTTCCACTGGGGAAGCACCCCTCCGCCGCTCGCACGCGGCCTCAGCCGGGGGTCGCCGGGCCGCGCCCGGGGCACCCGGCGCGAGCCTCAGCCGAGGATGCCGCTCACCTTCACGTGCCCCTTGAGCAGGTTGCGGGCGATCGTGCGGCGCTGGATCTCGTCGGTGCCCTCGTAGATGCGCAGCAGCCGCAGCTCGCGGTACCAGCGCTCAATCGGCAGCTCCCGCGTGTACCCCATGCCGCCGTGGATCTGCAGCACCCGGTCGACGATCTCGTTCGCCTTCTGCCCGCCGTAGAGCTTCGCGATCGACTGGGCGTGCCGTGAGTCGAGCCCCTGGTCGACCTGCCACGCCGCGTGCAGCACGAGCCAGCGCAGCGCCTCCAGCTCGACCCCGGAGTCGGCGATCATCCACTGGATCGCCTGCCGCTCCGCGATGGGCGCCCCGAACGTCTGGCGCGTGTTGGCGTGGTCGATGGCCATCTGCAGCAGCCGCTCACACGACCCGATCGCGTGGGCGGGCAGGATGTAGCGCCCGCGCCCGATCCACTGCATCGCCAGCTCGAAGCCCTTGCCGACCTCGCCGAGGATCTGCGATTCGGGCACCCGCACGTCCTGGAAGATCAGCGACGCGGGGCCCCACTCGCCCATCGTGTCGATGTACTCGGACTTCCAGCCCATCTCTCGGTCGACGAGGAAGCACGTCACCCCGCCGTTGGCGCCCTTCTCGGGGTCGGTGACGGCGAAGACCATCACGAAGTCGGCCTCGTTGCCGCCGGTGATGAACGTCTTCTCGCCGTTGATGATCCAGTCCGCGCCGTCCTTGCGGGCCGAGGTGCGGATCGCCTTGGCGTCGGACCCGGCGCCCGGCTCGGTGATCGCGAAGCAGGACTTGCGCTCGCCCGCGATCGTCGGGAGCAGGTAGCGTTCCTTCTGCTCGTCGTTGGCGTAGAACAGGATGTTGTCCGCCGCGCCCCCGAAGCGGAACGGCACGAACGTGCGGCCCAGCTCGGCCTCCAGCAGCGCCGTCATCACCGCGGACAGGCCCATGCCGCCGTACTCCTCCGGCGTCTGGATGCCCCAGAAGCCGGACTCCTTCGCCTTGAGCTGGAGTTCGGTGAGTTCGTCGGCCGTAATGCCCGGCTCGCCCCGGCGTTCGCGGCGGAGCACCTCCTGCTCCATCGGCATCAGCTCTCGCTGCACGAAGGTGCGCACCCAGTCACGCACCTCGCGCTCTTCCGTGCTCAGGGTGAAGTCCATGCTCCGGTGCCTCTCCACAAATTACTAAGCGCTTGCTTACCAGCCAGGCTAGCGCACCGGCGGGGGGTGGGGAACCCGGTAAGTTGGCGTGGTGATCGGATGTGCGGTCTGGTGGGCGCGGCCCGTGCCGAACGAGCCCCGGTACCTGGCGTTGCTGGACGAGGCGGAGCACGGCAGACACCAGGCGTACCGGCAGGAGATCGACCGCCGCCGGTTCCTGACGGGCCGGGTGCTGGCGAAGACGGTGCTGGGTGAGCGCCTCGGCAGGCCACCGGAGTCGGTCACCTTCGACGCGACTTGTGATGACTGCGGGAAGCCCCACGGCAAGCCGAAGCTCGCGGGGGTGGAATTCTCGATCTCCCACTCGGGCGACCGGATCGGCCTCGCGGTGACGACGTCCCCCGTGGGCCTGGACGTGGAGACGGAAAACCGCCGGGCCGACGAGTCGCTGACTTCGTACGCCCTCAACGAGACCGAGCAGCAAGCGCTGAACGGTCTGCCGGAGGAGGCGAGGGCGAGCGAGTTCTTCCAGTACTGGACTCGGAAGGAGGCGCTCATGAAGGCCACCGGAAGGGGCCTGAAGATCCCGCTGCAAAGCATCACCCTGGACGGTCCACGCCTGGCCGCCTGCACGGACCCCGCACTGGACCCGGCCAGCACCTGGCTGGCAGACCTCACCCCCGGCGATGGATATCGGGCGGCGGTAGCAGTGCTGACCAGGGACGAGGTTGAGGTGACAGAACACACCTGGCAGCCCTAAGGGATGTCTCGTAACCCGGTGGGCGGCTGGCCGGTCCGGTAGTTGATCATGTTG
>NZ_BAABIB010000043.1:0-56242 GCF_039542405.1 Amycolatopsis dongchuanensis | reverse complement strand
CCGACGTCCTCTACCACGCACTCCACACCGACCACCACCACTTGACATAGAAGCTTCCAGCGCGCCGACTTCGCCGACGCTTGGAGCCGCTACGCACCCGATCTCGACACCGTGGGAGGGGGTGAGCCGTCCCAGCCGTACCAGCCTCATAACCCCAGCTCAGACCCGGTACGGCTTGACGAGTGGTACGGCTCAAGCCGTACCAGCAAAAAAGCCGTACCGCCCCTGACCAGCAAAAACGAGGCTGGTACGGCTGGGACGGCATCCCCTCTCAAAGTCGTCGGCGACACCGCCTGACCACCCCCTGAAATCACCGGCCGACCGACCTCAGGGAGCACGACCAAGCATGGGCACCCAACGCCAGCACCTGACCATCGCCGCTGTCTGTGAAGAGCTGGAAGTAGCTCGCTCAACCTTCTACGAATGGCGCGCCAAGGGACGCGCGCCCCGCTGCATCAAGCTCCCGAACGGGGAGATCCGGATTCGCCGCGTGGATCTTGACGCGTGGCTCGACTCCTGCGAGGAGGCCGCCTGATGGGGAAAACCTTTGACGTCCGGATTTGGGAGACCCGCGAGCGACTCACGAAGTCGTCAAAGGGCGGAAGGTCCGGCAAGAAGTCGTACAACGTCCGGTGGCGCGTCGCCCGGACGTCCTGGTCCAAGACCTTTCCGACCAAGGCGCTTGCAGAATCATTTCGGTCCCAGTTGTTGTCCGCACTGAGGTACGGCGAAGCTTTCCGCCTGACAGACGGACTCCCGGTCTCAATGGGGCGGGAAGTCAACGAGGAAAGCTGGTTCGAGTTCGCTCAGTCCTATGTTGACGCGAAGTGGGTCAGGGCGGCAGCTAAGTCGCGCGCCGGCAACGCCGATGCTCTGGCCACCGCGACTCTGGCTCTGCTCGCGAATGACCGTGGGAAGCCCGCCGACAAGGTGCTGCGGAAGGCGCTGACCGGCTGGGCGTACAACACCGGGCGGCGCGATACCGCCAAGCCCGCTGATGTTCAGGCTGCGCTCAAGTGGTTGGCGTCGAATACGGTGCCGGTCTCACGGCTGGACGATCTTTCCGTGGTGCGCGGCGTACTGGACGCGCTCGCGCTCAAGATGGACGGCAAACCGGCCGCCGCCAAGACGGTCTCTCGGAAACGAGCGGTGCTCTACAACGCGCTGGACCACGCGGTTGAGAGGAAGCTCCTGGAGAAGAACCGCATCGCGGAAGTGAAGTGGACGGCTCCGAAGAAGAACTACGCGATCGACAAGCGGGTCGTGATCAACCCGAACCAGGCCGAGCGACTGCTCGCCGCAGTCGAAGCCCAGAAGATCGAGGGACAGCCGCGGCGGTCGATGGGGCCGCGGTTGAAGGCGTACTTCGGAGTGCAGTACTACGCGGGTCTTCGTCCGGAGGAAGCGGCTGTCCTCGGAAAGGAAGACCTCGCTATTCCGGAGAAAGGGTGGGGCGAATTGCTGTTGTCGAAGGCGGCTCCGATCGCGGGTGCCGCTTGGACTGACAGCGGCTCGCGGCGAGACCAACGGCAGCTCAAACAGAGGGGAGTGGGGGAGGTGCGCGTTGTTCCCTGCCCGCCGCCCCTCACTGCTCTGTTGAACGAGCACCTGGAGCGGTTCGGCACCGCGGCCGATGGCCGGCTGTTCCGCAGCCTCACCGGGGGAGAGTTGGCGGAATCGACGATCTCGCGAGTCTGGGACCGGGCGCGAAAGGCCGCCCTGACTGAGCAGGAGTACGCGTCCGTGCTCGCCAAGCGGCCCTACGACCTGCGTCACGCGTTCGTGTCGACGGCTCTCGCCGCTGGCGTGCCGGCCCGGCAGGTCGCGGAGTGGGCCGGGCACTCGGTCGCCGTCCTGCTGCGGATCTACGCCAAGATCCTCGCAGGCCAGGAGGCGAGCGCGCGGGAGCGCATGGAGCGGGCTCTGCGGCTGTCAGACGAGTGAGGCGCGTCCACGGCGCGTCCACAGACGGCTGGTGAGGGCCGGATCCCGCCGGACACGGCCGGACGACGCAAGAACGGCCCCTCACCCTGTTTCCGCAGGTGAGGGGCCGTTCGTGCCACGTCAGGCGACGTGCCCCCGGTGAGATTCGAACTCACACTGGACGGGTTTTGAATCCGTTGCCTCTGCCAGTTGGGCTACGGGGGCGACGCGGCCAGACTCTACCGCCCCGCCCCTTCCCCGGAGCACCGGGGGTAGCGCAGCGTGATCGCTGCTTACACCGGTTCGGCTGTTTACACCACGTGGTGAACACCATCTCACGTTCTGGATCGTTCCCGGTAGGCTGGGCCTGCGGTTACGCCGCAGTTCCCATCCCGTCGAGCACGCAGGAGGACCCCGGTGACCGAACAGGCTGCCGAGGCGGGCGGTGTCGCCACCGAGCCGCAGCGTCGGGTGCTCGTCGCCGAAGACGAGGCACTCATCCGGCTCGACCTGGTCGAGATGTTGCGCGAAGAGGGCTACCAGGTGGTCGGCGAGGCCGGCGACGGCGAGGAGGCCATCAAACTCGCCGCCGAGCTCAAGCCCGACCTGGTGATCCTGGACGTCAAGATGCCCAAGCTGGACGGCATCGAGGCGGCTTCCAAGATCACCGGCGACCGGATCGCGCCCGTGGTCATTCTGACCGCCTTCAGCCAGCGTGACCTGGTCGAGCGCGCCCGCGACGCGGGCACCATGGCCTACCTGGTCAAGCCGTTCGCCAAGCGCGACCTCGTCCCCGCCATCGAACTCGCCATCAGCCGCTTCTCCGAGCTGCAGGCACTCGAGGCGGAGGTCGCGGGGCTGACCGACCGGCTGGAGACCCGCAAGGTCATCGACCGCGCCAAGGGCCTGCTGATGACCCAGCAGGGGCTCACCGAGCCCGACGCCTTCCGGTGGATCCAGCGCACGGCCATGGACCGGCGCACCACCATGAAGGCCGTCGCGCAGGCTGTGGTCGAGAGCATCGGCCAGCGCTGATCCCTTAGCCCGCTCGGATGAGCGGGACATTACTGGTAGTTATCACCCGGTTGTCCGCCTAGGGCAACCGGGTGTAAATCATGCATTAACTTCCTCGCCGACCGTCACGATCTGAATACAAGACGGTCCGTGACGCTGTGCAACCCGGCGCCGGGCGGCTACGTTTTGCGGCCAGTCAGGTTCCCCAAAGGGAACGGCCGTACGTTGTGCGGCCACCGGCATTGGGAGGAAACGAGTGTCAAGAGCACGACTCACCGGAGTCATCGTGCTGGCGGCCGCGGCGTCGCTCGTCCTGGGTTCCTGCGCGGCGCGGGACAACGGGAGCTCGTCGGGCAACACCACGGGCTCGGCCGCCGCTCCTTCGCAGGCGGCCAACGCGGCCAACCCGGCCGGCGACGGCAAGGCCGTCTGCTCGGGCGTCTCGCTGGCGTACGCGGGCACGATCAACGGCTCCAGCGCGGCGCTGGGCCAGAACATCCTGCGCGGCGCCGACCTCGCCGTGAAGCAGCACAACCAGGCCAACCCGAACTGCCAGGTCACCCTGAAGCAGTTCGACACCGAGGGCAAGCCCGACAAGGCGCCCGGCATCGTGACCCAGGTGATCAGCGAGGCCGACATCATCGGCGTCATCGGCCTGCCGTTCTCCGGCGAGTCGAAGGCCGCGGGCAACCTGTTCAACCAGGCGGGTCTCGTCACGATCTCCCCGTCGGCGACCAACCCGGCGCTGGCGAACAACGGCTGGAAGACCTTCTTCCGCGGCATGGGCAACGACGCGGTGCAGGGCCCTGCCGCGGCGAAGTTCCTCACCGAGACGCTCAAGGCCAACAAGGTCTGCGTCGTCGAGGACGACTCCGAGTACGGCACCGGCCTCGCCTCCCAGCTCACCCAGGCGCTCGGCGCGAAGGCGACCTGCACGGACAAGGTCAAGACCGGGCAGACCGACTTCTCCGCCGTGGTCAACAAGATCTCGTCGGAGAGCCCGGACGCGATCTTCTACGCCGGCTACTACCCCGAGGCCGGGCCGTTCGCGCAGCAGCTCAACGACAAGGGCGTCACGGCGAAGTTCGTCGGCCCCGACGGCGTGAAGGACCCCGAGTTCGTCAAGGGCGCGGGTGCGGGCGCGAACAACGCCTACTTCACCTGCCCGTGTGTCCCGGAGGACAACTTCAAGGACTTCACGGCCGCGTTCAAGCAGACCGAGGGCGCTGACCCGGGCACGTACTCGCCCGAGGGCTACGACGTCACCACCGTCCTGCTGAAGGGCATCGACTCGGGCATCAAGGACCGGGCGGGCCTGCTGAACTTCGTGAAGAACTACGACGGTCAGGGCCTGACCAAGAAGTTCAAGTGGAACGACAAGGGCGAGCTGTCCGACACGCCGGTGTGGAGCTACCGCGTGGAGAACGGCAAGATCGTCAACAACGGCCAGATCAGCTGATCCCCTCCGACCGATCCCGGGCATGCACGCGGCCGACCGCCGCGTGCATGCCCGATCCGTACCCGGGAATAGAGTGAACCCTTGAACCCCGCGATGACCGCTGCCCTCGTCCAGACCGACAGCTGGATTCAGTTCGACGTCCACGGTCTGGCAGACCAGTTCTGGAACAACACCGTGGACGGCCTGGCGCAGGGCGGGATCTACGCCCTCATCGCGCTGGGCTACACGCTCGTCTACGGCGTGCTCAAGCTCATCAACTTCGCCCACTCCGAGGTGTTCATCGTCGGCACCTTCGCGACGTGGCTCACCTTCTGGCTGCTGGGTTTCCGCCCCGGTTCCGATCCGCAGCTGTCCACCATCGAGATCATCGCCTTCCTGCTGCTCGCCGGTATCGCCGCGATGGCGGTGTCCGGGCTGGTCGCGGTCGGCCTGGAACGGGTGGCGTACAGACCACTGCGCAACCGCAACGCGCCGCGGCTGGTCTTCCTGATCACCGCGATCGGCGCGTCCTTCGCGATCCAGCAGATCCTGAAGCTGATCTTCGGGCTGAACCAGCAGCCCCAGATCCGCCTGCTGCAGCCCGAGCCGTTGTTCCGGATCTTCGGTGCCGTGGTGACCAACCGCGACATCATCCTGTTCGTGGCCGCCGTGCTGCTGTGGTTCGTGGCGGACTACTTCGTGAACAAGACCCGGCTGGGCCGCGGGATCCGTGCGGTGGCGCAGGATCCGGACACGGCGACGCTGATGGGGGTGAACAAGGAACGCGTGATCGTGGTGACGTTCCTGGTCGGTGGTCTGCTGGCGGGTGCGGCGGCGTTGTTCTACATGATGAAGATCCCGCAGGGTGCGATCTACAACGGCGGTTTTCTGTTGGGTATCAAGGCGTTCACGGCCGCGGTGCTCGGCGGTATCGGCAACCTGCGTGGTGCGCTGCTGGGTGGTTTCGTGCTCGGGCTCGTGGAGAACTACGGGCAGTCCCTGCTGGGCGGGGAGTGGAAGGACATCGTCGCGTTCGTGGTGCTGGTGATCGTGCTGATGTTCCGCCCGACCGGGATCCTGGGCGAGTCACTGGGGAAGGCACGGGTATGAGCACGTTCAGGGAACGCTGGAACAGCCTCTCGCGGCCCGTCCAGTGGGCGATCCTCATCCCACTGGTCGTGCTCATCCTCTTCCTGCCCGACCTGAACCCGCCGATCCTGGCGACCACGGGCACGGACTTCCCCACGGCGATGTTCGACGTCGCCCGCTACGCGCTCGTGGCCGTCGGCCTCAACGTCGTGGTGGGGCAAGCCGGTCTGCTCGACCTGGGTTACGTCGGGTTCTTCGCGGTGGGGGCGTACGTGGCGGCGTTGTTCACGTCGCCGAACTCCTCGCTGCACAAGCTGCCGTACCTGTGGACGCTGCCGCTGGCGATGGTCATCACGATGATCTTCGGCATCGTGCTCGGCGCCCCGACCCTGCGGCTACGCGGGGACTACCTCGCCATCGTGACGCTGGGCTTCGGCGAGATCATCCGCCTGCTGGCCGACAACGTCACGCCGCTGCGCGGGCAGTCCGGCTTCGAACGCGTCGGCACCAACAACGCCGGACAGCCGTTCTTCGACAACGCCACCCTGTGGTACCAGCTGACGGTCCTCATCATCGTGGGAATCCTGTTGCTGGTGGGCAATCTCGAACGCTCGCGCGTCGGGCGCGCGTGGGTCGCGATCCGCGAGGACGAGGACGTCGCCGAGATCATGGGCGTCGCCACCTACAAGTTCAAGATCTGGGCGTTCGTCATCGGTGCCGCGATCGGTGGCCTGTCCGGTGCCCTGTACGCGGGCAAGCTGGGCTTCGTGAACAACCAGTCGTTCGACGTGGTCACCTCGATGCTGTTCCTGGCGGCGGTCGTGCTGGGTGGTGCCGGGAACAAGGTGGGTGTGCTGCTGGGAGCAGTGGTGGTGGCGTACCTGCCGCTGCGGTTCGTGCAGATCGCCGAGTACAACTACCTGATCTTCGGGATCGCGTTGATCATCCTGATGATCTTCCGGCCGCAGGGGCTGCTGGGTGCCCGGCAACGGTTGCTGGCCAAGGGAAGGCAGGCGTACCAGCGCCTGATCGGCCGCGGCGAGCAGATCAGCGGGGACAGCGCACTCGCCACCGAGCCCGGAGGGGGGAACCGATGACGAACCCGAACGAACCGGCACCCACCGAAGGCGGCATCGTCGCCGAGGTGGCGCACATGACCGCGGAGCAGCGTGCCGAGCACGACGCCGAGGTCGCCGAGGCGGTCGCCCCGGATCGCGAGATCGACGTCGAGGTGGGGGAGACCCTGCTCGAACTGCGGGACGTGACCCTGCGGTTCGGCGGCCTCACCGCGCTCGACTCGGTGTCCTTCGGCATCCGCCGCGGCGAGATCCTCGGCCTGATCGGGCCGAACGGCGCGGGCAAGACGACCTGCTTCAACGCCATGACCGGCGTCTACCGGCCCACGTCGGGCCAGGTCCTGCTGGAGGGCAAGCCGCTGGGCAAGTCCTCCCGGCACCGGATCACGCAGCTCGGCATCGCCCGCACCTTCCAGAACATCCGGCTGTTCGGCGAGATGACCGCGCTGGAGAACGTCGTGGTCGGCGCCGACGCGCGCGCCAAGACCAGCGTCGTCGGCGCGCTGCTGCGCCTGCCCCGCCACCACCACGAGGAACAGCAGGCGGTGGACCGGGCGATGGCGCTGCTGGAGTTCGTGGGCATCGCCGACCGCGCGGCGGACAAGGCGAAGAACCTGCCGTACGGCTACCAGCGCCGGCTGGAGATCGCGCGGGCGCTGGCGACCGAGCCGAAGCTGCTGTGCCTGGACGAGCCGGCGGCCGGGTTCAACCCGGCGGAGAAGGAAGAGCTGATGCAGCTCATCCGCAAGATCCGCGCCGACGGGTACACCGTCCTGCTCATCGAACACGACATGAAACTCGTCATGGGCGTCACCGACCGGATCGTCGTCCTCGAGTTCGGGAAGAAGATCGCAGACGGACTGCCGGCGGAGATCCGGGAGAACCCCGCGGTCATCGCCGCCTACCTGGGAGTGCCTGACGATGACGTTGCTTGAGCTGTCCGGCGTCTCGGTGCACTACGGCCGCATCCAGGCCGTCTCCGAGCTGTCGATCACGGTCGGCGAAGGCGAGATCGTGGCACTCATCGGCGCCAACGGCGCCGGCAAGTCCACCACGATGCGCGCCATCTCCGGCATCCGCCCGCTGTCGGCCGGCAGCATCACCTTCGCCGGCGAGGACATCACCAAACTCCGCGCCGACCTCCGCGTCGTCCGCGGCATCTCCCAGGTGCCGGAGGGCCGGGGGGTGTTCCCGGGGATGACGGTGGCGGAGAACCTGGACATGGGGGCGTATGCGCGGAAGGACCGCAAGAACCTGGGTGCGGATCTGGAGCGGGTGTTCGCGTTGTTCCCGCGGTTGAAGGAGCGGCGGTCGCAGGCGGGGGGCACGCTGTCGGGTGGTGAGCAGCAGATGCTGGCGATCGGGCGGGCGCTGATGGCCAAGCCGAAGCTGCTGTTGCTGGACGAGCCGTCGATGGGGCTGGCGCCGCAGTTCATCGCGCAGATCTTCCGGATCATCACCGAGATCAACCAGCAGGGCACGACGGTGTTGCTGGTGGAGCAGAACGCGCAGCAGGCGCTGTCGCGGGCGCACCGGGCGTACGTGCTGGAGACCGGCCGCATCACCCGCGCCGGCACCGGCCGCGAACTGCTCGCCGACGCCAGCATCAAGGAGGCCTACCTCGGGGTCGCGTGACCCCGAGGCGGTCACTCCTTCGGGTAGTCCCTGACGATGCAGCTCAGCCGGGCGGTGCAGGTGCGCCGCCCGGCTTCGTCGGTCAGGACGATCTCCGTGGTGATCGTGGTGCGCCCGACGTGCAGCGGCACGGCGGTGCCGGTGACGATCCCGTCGGTCACGCCGCGGTGGTGCGTGCAGGACAGCTCGAAGCCCACCGTCATCTTGTCGGTGCCCGCGTTGAGCGCGGCGACCGTGCTGCCCAGCGCCTCCGCGAGCGCCGCGTTCGCCCCGCCGTGCAGCAGCCCGTACGGCTGGCGGTTCCCGTCGACCGGCATCGTCGCGACCACGCGCTCAGGGCCCACCTCGACGAAGCTGATCCCGAGCTTGTCGTTGAGCTGCTGGCTGGGGTCGAGGCCCGCGATCCGCTCGCGGTAGTCCTCCGACAGGTGTTCGGTCACGCACGGCTCCTCAATCGAGACTGTCAGACCCTCACCCTAGACTCGCTCCCGTGAGCCCCAGTCAGAACCAATCCGTAGCGAACGCCACAGCGACACTGGCACAGGCCGACCGGCCGCGCCTGCTGCTGATCGACGGCCACTCGATGGCCTACCGGGCCTTCTTCGCCGTGCCCGCCGACCGGTTCCGCACGTCGACGGGGCAGGTCACGAACGCGGTCTTCGGGTTCACCTCCATGCTCATCAACCTGCTGCGCGACGAGCAGCCGACCCACCTCGCGGTCGCGTTCGACGTGTCGCGGCAGACGTTCCGCTCGGAGACCTACGCCGAGTACAAGGCGGGCCGCTCCGCGACGCCGGACGACTTCAAGGGGCAGGTCGACCTCGTCAAGGAGGTGCTCGGGGTGCTGGGCATCCCGGTGCTGGCGAAGGAGGGCTTCGAGGCGGACGACATCATCGCCACGCTCACCACGCAGGCCGTCGCCGAGAACTACGAGGTGCTCATCTGCACCGGTGACCGGGACGCGCTGCAGCTGGTCAACGAGTACGTGACGGTGCTGTACCCGCGCAAGGGCGTGTCCGACCTGGTGCGGTACGACCCGGCCGGCGTCAGCGACAAGTACGGCCTGACGCCGGAGCAGTACCCGGACTTCGCGGCGCTGCGGGGCGACCCGTCGGACAACCTGCCCGGCATCCCCGGCGTCGGCGAGAAGACGGCGACGAAGTGGATCCAGCAGTTCGGCTCGCTCAACACCCTCATCGACCGCGTCGACGAGGTGAAGGGCAAGGTCGGGGACGCGCTGCGCGCCCACCTCGACGCCGTGATGCTCAACCGGCAGCTCACCGAGCTGGTGCGGGACGTGCCGCTGGACACCACCCCGGAGCAGCTCGCGCTGCAGCCGTGGGACCGCGACGCGGTGCACCGGCTGTTCGACGAGCTGGAGTTCCGCGTGCTGCGGGACAGGCTGTTCGCGACGCTGCAGAGCGCGGAGCCGGAGGCCGACGAGGGTTTCCAGGTCACCGGGGCGGCGGTGCCGACCGGCGGGCTCGACGCGTGGCTCGCCGAGCACGTCGAGCCGGGCAAACCGGTGGGCGTGTCGTTCCGCACCACCGGCGCGTCGGTGAACGCCGACGCGCGGTCCCTCGCGCTCGCCGCGCCGGACGGGCAGGGCGCGTACGTCGATCTGTCCACTTTGGACGAGTCGGACGAGAAGGCGCTCGCGGCGTGGCTCGCCGACCCGGCGATGCTCAAGGTGGGGCATTCGCTCAAGGTCCCGCTGCACGCCGTGCTCGCCCGCGGCTGGAGCTTCGCCGGCCTGCACCTGGACACCGAGCTGGCCGCGTACCTCGTGCGCCCCGGCCAGCGCTCGTTCGAGCTCGACGACCTCGTGCTGCGCTACCTCCAGCGCGAGCTGCGCTCGGAGGAGGGCGACGGTGACGGGCAGCTGTCGCTGCTGGACTCCGACGACGGCGAGGGCAAGGTCGTGCAGGCGGAGCTGGTGCGCGCCCGGGCGGTCGCGGAGCTGGCCGACGCGCTGCTGGCGGAGCTGGGCAAGATCGGCGGCTCGAAGCTGCTGGCCGAGATCGAGCTGCCGCTGCTGGAGGTCATCACCGAGCTGGAGGCCGCGGGCATCGCCGTCGACCTCGACCAGCTGACCGAGCTGGAGTCGCACTACGCGAGCCGCGTGCGCCAGGCCGAGGCCGACGCGTTCGCGGTGATCGGCAAGCAGATCAACCTCGGCTCGCCGAAGCAGCTGCAGGTCGTGCTGTTCGACGAGCTGCAGATGCCGAAGACCAAGCGCACCAAGACCGGCTACACCACCGACGCCGACGCGCTGCAGACGTTGTTCGAAAAGACCGAGCACCCGTTCCTGCAGCACCTGCTCGAGCACCGCGACGCCACCCGCCTGCGGGTCACGGTCGAGGGGCTGATCAAGTCGGTCGCCGATGACGGGCGCATCCACACCACGCTGCACCAGACGATCGCCGCCACCGGGCGGCTGTCCTCTGTGGACCCGAACCTGCAGAACATCCCGATCCGCACGGAGGAGGGGCGCCGCATCCGTGACGCGTTCGTCGTCGGCTCGGGCTACGCCGAGCTGATGACGGCGGACTACAGCCAGATCGAGATGCGGATCATGGCGCACCTGTCCGAGGACGCGGCGCTGATCGAGGCGTTCCAGTCGGGCTTCGACTTCCACGCCGCCACCGCGGCGCGGGTGTTCGCGTGCGAGCCGTCGGAGGTCACCGGCGCCCAGCGCGCCAAGATCAAGGCGATGAACTACGGCCTGGCGTACGGGCTGTCGGCGTACGGGCTGTCGAACCAGCTGCGCATCTCCACCGAGGAGGCGCGCGGGCTGATGGACGACTACTTCGAGCGCTTCGGCGGCGTGCGGGACTACCTGCGCAACATCGTCGTGGAGGCGGGCAAGGTCGGCTACACCGAGACGATCTTCGGCCGCCGCCGCTACCTGCCCGACCTCAACAGCGACAACCGGCAGCGCCGCGAGATGGCGGAGCGGATGGCGCTCAACGCGCCGATCCAGGGCAGCGCGGCGGACATTATCAAGGTCGCGATGCTCAACGTGCAGCGGGCGCTGAAGGAGTCGGACCTGCGCAGCCGGCTGCTGCTGCAGGTGCACGACGAGCTCGTGCTGGAGGTCGCCGACGGCGAGCACGCGGCGGTGGAGCAGCTGGTGCGCGAGCAGATGGGTGCCGCGTACGAGCTGGCGGTGCCGCTGGAGGTGTCGGTCGGCTTCGGCCGGTCCTGGAACGACGCGGCGCACTGAGACCAGCGGGGTGGCGGCGGTGCCGGCCGCCGCCCCGCGTCCTTCGAGGAGAGTGACCATGGCCCCGCCCGCGGTGGCCCACCTGCGGCGGGCCAAGGACTGGATGGACGCCCACTACGCCGAGCCGCTGGACGTGGCGCGGCTGGCGGCCGTCGCGGGCTGGTCGCGCTCGCACTTCATCCGGTGCTTCGCCGCGGCCTACGGCGAGACGCCCAAGGCGTACCTGACGCGCAGGCGGATCGAGCGCGCGCAGGACCTGCTGCGCTCGGCGAACCTCACGGTCACCGAGGTCTGCGTCGCCGTCGGGTTCACCAGCCTGGGCACGTTCAGCCGCCGGTTCACGGAGCTGACCGGCCGCACCCCCACGCAGTACCGCGCCGAACACGGCCCGCCGGCGATCCCGGGGTGCTACCTGATGATGTGGACCAAGCCCAGCACTTTCGGATAAGCGTCCGTCCCCCGGTTCCGGTTAGCGTTGCCGCACCACCGGAAAGAACAGGGGAGCGAACCATGATCCGAAGGTTGTCGCACGCGAACCTCTACGTGCTGGACCAGGATTCCGCGAAGGCGTTCTACACCGAGAAGCTCGGTTTCGAGGTGCGCCAGGACATGCGGGTCGGCGATTTCCGCTGGCTCACCGTCGGCCCGCCGGACCAGCCGGACGTCGAGGTCGTGCTGATGCGCCCCGGCCCGCCGCAGCACGACCCGGAGACGGAGAAGGTCGTGCGGGAACTGATCGCCAAGGGCGCGATGGGCTCGGGGGTGTGGGCCACGGACGACTGCCGCAAGACGTACGAGGAGCTCGTCGACCGGGGCGTGACCTTCCTGCAGGAACCGGCCGAACGCCCGTACGGGGTCGAGGCGGTTTTCCGCGATGACTCGGGCAACTGGTTCAGTCTCACGGAGCGTCACGAGTTCGACGGAAGCAAGGACTGGGGGTGACGTGAAAGGCGTGTTACCAGCATGAAAGGCCCCGATCGGAGTCCTGCGAATGGGCTAAGCACGGGTTAGCGTGGGGCCATGACGGGCAGGCGAGCGCTCATCCTGGCGGGTACCGGCATGCTGTCGGAGGTGGCGGAGGCGCTGGTCCGGGACGGCTGGCAGGTGGTGCTGCCGAGCCGTCGCTACCAGCCGCTGTCGGTGCCCGAGAACCGGATGGGCGTCGCCGCCCTCAAGGCACTGCGGCCGCGCGGCCACGTGCCGACCCAGCGGCGCGAGCCCGGGCGCGCGCGATGGGTGGAGGCGCACTGGGACCGCCCGCGCGAGCTGGCCGCGAAGGCCGAGTCGGCCCTCGGCGGTCCGGCGGACCTGCTGGTGGCGTGGGTGCACGAGCAGTACCGGCGTGCGGTGCTGGGCGCGTGTGAACGGCTGCTCGCGCCCGCGGCGCCGGTCGTCGAGGTCCGCGCCGTGGGCGGCCCGGAGGCGCCGGAGCCGCTGCTCGCCGCGCATCCCACGCAGCTCGTGCTGGCCGGCTCGCTGTCGGGGCTGCCGGGCAACCGCCCGCTGTCGCACACGGAGCTGAGCGGCGCCGTCCTGGAGGCGGTGTCCCGTGCGGTGGAGGGGCGCCCCGCGTCGCTGCACCAGGTCGGCCAGTCCCGCCCGCTGGTGCACTGAGCCCTCGGCGGGCCAGGTCGCGCAACCGGAGCAGTTGTCGTGGCGGCGGGCCGCTGGAAGTTGGGCGCGGTCCGGGCCGTAGCCGACCTCGGGGGCTCGTCCGTGCGGCAGCGCCCGCTTGATCTGCCACATCGAGACGGGCCAGGCCCGCCCGCTGGTGGGATGAGTGGTCAGCGGGCCAGGCCCCGCAGGAGGAGCAGCCGTAGTGCGGCGGTGCCCGCTGTAGGAACTTCAGCGCTTTTCGAGCCGTAGCCTGCCGCGCGGCCACGCCCGTGCGGCAGCGCCCGGCGTCGCTGCACGACGTGGGCCAGGGCGGCCCGCTGGTGGGATGAGTGGTCGGCGGGCCAGGGCCTCGCACGGAGCAGCCGTCACCGAGCCCGCCCGTGCGGCAGCGCCTACTGGTGCACTGAAAACCCGGGCGGGGACGGCAGCCGCCGAGCCGTCGGCGGGTGACGGCCCCGCAACCGGAGCAGCCGTAGTGCGGCGGCACGCGCCGCTGGAACTTCGGCGTGGTCCGGGCCGTAGCCGACCTCGCGGGCTCGTCCGTGCGGCGGCGCCCGCTCGATCTGCCACCTCGAGACGGGCCAGGTCCCGCAGCAGGAGCAGCCGTCAGCGAGCCCGCCCGTGCGGCAGCGCCCCCTGTGCACTGAAAACCACGCGGGGACGGCGGCCGCAGCCGCCCCACCGCGCGCCGCCCTTGCCGAGCCGTCAGCGGGCCAGGCCCCGCAGCAGGAGCAGCACCGAATCCCGGACGTCGGCGCGGGTGCGGGTGGGCTGGAACACCTGCCAGTCCAGTGCGACGACCAGCAGCGTGCCGAACAGGCCCGCCGCGGCCGTGGACACCTGCACCCCCTCCGGCAGCCTGCCCACGTCCGCGACACGCTGCAGCTGGTCCTTCACGATCGAGACGACCTCTTCCCGCAACGGCCGCAACGTCTCGTGCCAGCGGCCCGGCGTCCGCCACATCTCGCTCACCAGGATCTGCGAGAACCCGCGGTACTCGGCGATGAACGCCAAACCCGTGTCCACGAGCGCTTCCAGCCCCGCGACCGGGTCGGGCTCGTCCGCGTGCTCGCGCAGCCGCTCGGCGAGCAGCCCCACGCCGTAACGCAGGAGTGCGTCGATGAGCCCGTCCTTGCTGCCGAAGTTGTAGTACACCGTGCCCTTGGCGACGCCGGCCTCGGCGGCGATGTCGTCGACCGTCAGCTCGGCCAGCCCGCGGTCGCTCGCGAGCTTCAGCGTCGCCTCGAACAGGCGTTGTTTCGTCGTCGTCACAGGCTCAGCTCCGGGTGCAGCTTCGACACCGTCCACACGCGCTGCTTCCGCGCGGCCAGCGTGGACACCATCACCGCGGCCACCAGCCACCCGCACAGCACGCCGATGTCCAGCAGGCTCTCCAGCGACGCGCCGGTGTAGAGCAGGTGCCGCAGCCCGTCGACCACGTACCCCATCGGCAGCACGAGGTGCAGCGGGTACAGCGCGTCGGGCAGGGTCTGCCACGGGAACGTGCCCCCGGCGCTGACCAGCTGCAGCACCAGCAGCACCAGGCCGAGGAACTTGCCCACCGCCCCGAACATCGCGTTGAGCGCGTGCACGATGGCGGTGAACGTCAGCGACGCGAGTACCGCGAACCCGATGGCGCCCAGCGGGTGCGCGACGTGGATGCCGACCAGCCACGTAACCGCCCCGAACAACACCAGCACCTGCGCGATGCCCAGCACCGCGGAGGCGAGCCAGCCGCCGATCGCGACCCGCAGCGGCGACACCCCGGCGGCGAGTGCGCGGGCCGACAGCGGGCGCAGCAACAGGAACAACACGAACGCGCCGATCCACGTCGCCAGCGAGATGAAGAACGGGGCGAGCCCGGCGCCGTAGGTGCCCGCGGACGCGACACCGGCCGAGTCCACCGTCACCGGGTCGGCGATCGTGTCGGCCGTCGCGGTGCGCGTGGGGTCGTTGGGGTTGGGGATCTGCTTGAGCCCCTCGTTCAGGCCGTCCCGCAACTGGCCCGCGCCCGTCGCCAGCTGGTTCGTGCCGTCGAGCGCGGTCTTCTCACCGTCGTTGAGCTTCGCCGCGCCGGCGGACAGCGCGTTCGCCCCGTCGGCGGCCTGCCCGATGCCGCTCGTGAGCTGGGGTGTCGCGTCGGCGAGTGCGGCGGCACCGGCCGCGACCTGGCGCGAGCCGTCCGCGAGCCGGTTCAGCTGGTTCGCCGCGTTCTGCACCTTGGCGTTCGCCTGGTCGACGGGGGAGCGCAGGTCGTGCAGCACCGACAGCACCTGCTGCACCTGCGCCTCCGGCACACCGGTGGCGCGGAGTCGTTGCGCCACCTGGTTGTCGGCGTCGTTCAGCTGTTGCTGCAGGTCCGACGACCCGCTCGCCAGCGTCTGCCCGACCGCGGCGACCTGCGCGTTGCCCGCCGACACCTGGGCGGCCCCGTCCGCGAGCTGCCGCGTCTTGTCCGGCAGTGACGCCGTGCTGCTGCGGAGCGTGTTGAGCCCCGCGGACAGCTGCGTGCTGCCCGAGGCGAGCTGCGAGGCGCCGTCGGCGAGCTGCTGTTGCCCGTCGCGCA
Organism: Amycolatopsis dongchuanensis; assembly: GCF_039542405.1. Classification (NCBI taxonomy): domain Bacteria; kingdom Bacillati; phylum Actinomycetota; class Actinomycetes; order Pseudonocardiales; family Pseudonocardiaceae; genus Amycolatopsis; species Amycolatopsis dongchuanensis. The sequence continues at coordinate 40,658 of NZ_BAABIB010000043.1, read as the reverse complement.
GCCGGTTCGCGCCGTCCGCCAGTTGTGTGGCGCCGTTAGCGGCCTCCTGGGTCTTGCCGTAGATCGTGGAGAAGCCGATGAGGAACCGGTTCGCCGCCTCCGCGCCGACCTTCTCCGCGATCGTCGTGCGGATCTGTTCGGCGACCTGGTTGGCGATGGTGTGCGAGAGGTAGTTGTTGGCGTCGTTGGTGGTCAGCCGGATGGTCGCCTGCTCGGGCGTGAAGTTGCCCGACGACAGCAGCGCGCTGGAGAAGTCCTTGGGGATCGTGATGGCGAAGGAGTACTTGCCGTCGCGCACGCCCTGCTGGGCTTCGTCCGCCGACGCCTCGTGCCAGCCGAACGTGCCGGACTTGACCACCTCGCCGGTGACCTCGCGGCCCACGTTGCGGTCCTGCGCCCCGGTGTCCTCGTTGACGATCGCGGCGGGCAGCTTGCTCAGACGGCCGTAGGGGTCGTAGTTCGCGTAGAGGTAGAACGACGCGTACAGCAGCGGCACGAGCACGAGGGCGGCCACGGCGAGCTTCGGCAGCTTGCCCGCGGTCAGCCGGCGCAGTTCGTTCGCCGCGATGCGGAAGCTGGTCACGAGGGTGCTCCGATCCGGATCGGGGTGGCGGGCAGTGCGGCCAGGGGAGTGGTGGCGGTCAGCACGACGACGGCGAGCCCGCGCTCGGCGTGCGCCCGCGCGGTGGCCGCCCAGCTGTCGACGTCGCTGGTGTGCCGGTCGGGGGTGTCGAGCACGAGCAGCCGGACGTCCTTCCGCGCGGCGGCCAGTTCGGTCAGCAGCCGGGTCCGGACAGCGGGCTCGAGGTGCTCGAACCGGGCGTCGGCGAGGCCCGCGGCGTCGTGCTCGGCGAGCCAGCGCGTGACGTCCTGCTTCCCGGCAGGCCGTCCGCCCAGCGCGAGCTCCTCGCCGACGACGACGCGCAGGGGCAGCGCGTCCTCCGGCTCGCTCACGCCGGGTGCGTCCACGACGGCGGTGACCCGGCGCAGCCGCGCGGCGTCGGGCTTGCCGTCCACGGTCACGAGCCCGGTGGTCGGCTTCAGCCGCCCGGTCAGCGCCAGGCCGAAGGCGGTGACGCCCGTGCCCGGCTCGCCGTGCACGAACTCCAGCCCACCCTCCTCGACGGTCAGCGACGTCGGCGGCAGCACGGTCCCGTGCGGCCCGGCGACGGTGACCTGCTCGGCGCACACCTGCACGAGCGTCCCCCTTGTTTAGACTGACTGGTCAGTTCAAACGCTACGGCGGACGACGGCGGCCCGCAACGCGGGGTACCCAGGATGTGGTCAGCGCAACGCCGACGCGGGCTGAACCTCCCAGAACGTCCACAGTGGACGGTAACCCTGCTGTGGCCAGAACACCGAGGACAGCGGGTTGGTGGGGTTGTAGTAGAGGTAGGTGCCGACGGCGCCGCGCCGCGCGAACTCCCGGTGCACCACCGACATCAGCGCGCGCCCGATGCCGTGGCCTCGAGCATCGGGCCGGGTGGCGACGTTGTTGACGTAGCCCCAGCGCCCGTGGGGCAGCAGCTCCGCCGCCCACGTCCCCGGCGCGGAGTCGATCCACCCGCAGTCCGCGACCGCCGTCGCGATCCCCGCGACCTCGGCGAGCCAGACCGGCGCGCCCGCGGCGAGGTTGCGCCGCAGCTGGGGCGTCATCAGCTCACCCGCCTCGGGGCGGCTCCGGGCCGTCACCAGCGCGGTGTAGTCGAAGGTCACCGTGGTCAGGTCGAGGACCTCCTCGAAGTCCTCGGGCCCGGCCAGGCGCACCGTCACCTCGTCCGGCACCGGCGCGGGCTCCGGCGGACGGGTGCGGATGGCGAGCACGGACGCGGGCACCATGCCGTGCCGCAGGAAGGCGCTGATCGCCGGCGCGTCCCGGCTCGGCCACGTCACCGCGCACGCGGAATCCGGGCCCGGCGACTCGGCGTCCATCCGGTGCCGCCACGCGCGCAGCAGCACTTCCACGCCCTCGCCGCCGGTCTCGCCCGGGTACGGGAACAGCTGCCACACCCGCTGCGCCGACCACAGCAGGTCCAGCGCCCCCGGGGGGTGCGACTTCGTCTGCAGTGCCGCGGCCACCTGCTCGCCGTCCGCGGTCGCCGCGGTCAGCAGCTCACCCTCCGGCGGGCCCGGTGGCGCGGGCAGCGCCGGGTCGACGGCGGCGAACCGCGCGCGCTGCGCGGTGATCAGGCGGCCGGCGATCACCGGTCCGCCCGGCGCGTCACGAAGATCGCCGTGCCGGGGAAGAGCTTGCCGCGCAAGGGACTCCACTGCCCCCACACGCGGGAGTGGCCCTCCGGCCACTCCGGCTCGACGAGGTCCTCCAGCACGAAACCGGGGCCGGTCAGGGCGCGGACCCAGTCGCCGAGCGTCCGGTGGTACTCGACGTAGGTGGCGCGGCCCTCGGCGTCGACCTCCACGTACGGCGTGCGGTCGAAGTAGGGCTGGGTCGCGGTGAGCCCGTTCGGGCCGGGGTCGTCGGGGAAGATCCAGCGCATCGGGTGGGTCACCGAGAAGACCCACGGGCTGCCGGGCCGCAGCACCCGGTGCAGCTCGGCGAACACCGTCCGGGGCGAGGCGACGAACGGCAGCGCCCCGAACGCCGAGCACGCCGCGTCCATGCTCCCGGTCGCCAGCGGCAGCTCCTCGGCGCTCGCCTGGAGGAGGGGAATATCGATCCCGGTGCGCGCGTTGGCCTGTTTCGCATGACGAAGCATCCCACCGGAGAGGTCCAGTGCCACCGGGTGCGCGCCGGAAGCGGCGAGCCACCGGGCGCACGCGGCCTGACCGCAGCCGATCTCCACGACGCGCCTGCCACGCACGTCGCCCAGCAGGGCGGCGTCGGCTTCGCGCAGACCTTCGGGGCACCACACGAAATCGGCGTCCCCGAGGAACGCGCCGTGTTCGGCCTGGTAGTCGTCGGCATCGGCGTCCCACCAGGCCAGATTGGCCGCAGTGGCCTCCCGAGCGCCCACCGGGCGCGCGGCGACGCCGACGGTGCCCAGCCGGTGTTCGGCGGAGTCGTGCCTGTCCTGTGCGGTCACGGTCCGATTCTCGCCCAGCGGGTTCCCCGCGCGGGCAAGGCGACCCTGTTTGTGCCGCATACCGACGGCCGCGTACGATATCTCCAGCGCAGTGGGTTCGCGCTACCTTCCTCCCGGCACAGCTCGAGCCGGGGTCCGGGTCGCGTACCGTCGGCGGTGGAGCTTCGCGCCCGTTCGCAGGGACGAAAACCGTGGAGTTCGCCGTCGTCCGCTCACCGCGCGACAGCTAACTGCACACCTCCTACTAATTCCAAGCCGTTACCGGAGCAACCCACCTAATGACCACCGACACCACCACCGTCCCGACGACCGGCCCGCAGACCCAGCAGGTCGCGGTCAACGACATCGGGTCGGAGGAAGACTTCCTCGCGGCGATCGACAAGACGATCAAGTACTTCAACGATGGCGACATCGTGGAGGGCACGATCGTCAAGGTCGATCGCGACGAGGTGCTGCTCGACATCGGGTACAAGACCGAGGGTGTGATCCCCTCGCGTGAGCTGTCGATCAAACACGATGTCGACCCCGGCGAGGTCGTCAGCGTCGGTGACGAGGTCGAGGCTCTGGTCCTGCAGAAGGAGGACAAGGAAGGCCGCCTGATCCTGTCCAAGAAGCGCGCCCAGTACGAGCGCGCCTGGGGCACGATCGAGGAGCTCAAGGAGAAGGACGAGCCCGTCAAGGGCACCGTCATCGAGGTCGTCAAGGGCGGCCTCATCCTCGACATCGGTCTCCGCGGCTTCCTGCCCGCCTCGCTCGTCGAGATGCGCCGCGTGCGCGACCTGCAGCCCTACGTCGGCCGCGAACTCGAGGCCAAGATCATCGAGCTGGACAAGAACCGCAACAACGTGGTGCTGTCCCGCCGGGCCTACCTCGAGCAGACCCAGTCCGAGGTCCGCAGCGAGTTCCTCAACAACCTCGCCAAGGGCCAGGTCCGCAAGGGCGTCGTCTCCTCGATCGTCAACTTCGGTGCGTTCGTGGACCTCGGCGGCGTCGACGGCCTGGTGCACGTCTCGGAGCTGTCCTGGAAGCACATCGACCACCCGTCCGAGGTCGTCGAGGTCGGCCAGGAGGTCACCGTCGAGGTGCTGGACGTCGACATGGACCGCGAGCGCGTGTCCCTGTCGCTGAAGGCGACCCAGGAAGACCCGTGGCGCCAGTTCGCCCGCACCCACGCGATCGGCCAGATCGTGCCGGGCAAGGTCACCAAGCTCGTCCCGTTCGGCGCGTTCGTCCGCGTCGAGGAGGGCATCGAGGGCCTGGTGCACATCTCCGAGCTGGCCGAGCGCCACGTGGAGATCCCGGAGCAGGTCGTGCAGGTCGGCAGCGAGGTCATGGTCAAGGTCATCGACATCGACCTCGAGCGTCGCCGCATCTCGCTGTCGCTGAAGCAGGCGAACGAGGGTGTCACGCCGGACACCGAGTTCGACCCGACCCAGTACGGCATGGCCGCCGAGTACGACGAGCAGGGCAACTACATCTACCCCGAGGGCTTCGACCCCGACACGCAGGAGTGGCAGGAAGGCTACGAGAAGCAGCGTGAGGAGTGGGAGCGCCAGTACGCCGAGGCGCAGGCCCGCTACGAGGCGCACATGCGCCAGGTCGCGAAGGCCGCCGAGGCCGACGCCGCCGCCGCTGCGGACGCCGCCACCGGTGTCGACGGAGGCGAGCAGAGCTACAGCTCGTCGGCTTCGGACTCCGGTTCGCGGTCGAGCGGTGGCACCCTCGCCTCGGACGAGCAGCTCGCCGCTCTGCGCGAGAAGCTCTCCGGCGGTGCGTGAGCACTAGGCACCTAGCGGCAGCGGCCCCTGGCTCCTTCGGGAGCCGGGGGCCGTTGTCGTGTGCGGGGTTTCGCGGGGAAGCGCTTTCCGGGGGCGGTGGCCGATGGCGGAGGGGTGGCGGCCGCTCACGTTGAGCGGCGCGCGGAGGTGGGAGCGGTTGAGTGGCGCGCGGAGGTGGGGGCGGTTGAGTGGCGCGCGGAGGTGGGGGCGGTTGAGTGGCGCGCGGAGGTGGGGGCGGTTGAGTGGCGCGTCGAGGTGGGAAGCCGGTGAGCGGCGCGGAGGTGGGCCCGTGTCCGTGGCCGGCCCGCCCAGCGGCGCCGCCCGGCGGGCTCTGAAAGCGCTGTCTCAGCGGCCGAAGAGGCCGTTGTCCGGCTTCTGGCGCGTGGCGACACCCGCGAGCACCGTCGTGATGCCGTCCTGGAAGATGCGCGCGTAGGAATCGTCCTCGGGGCTGAGGAACCAACCCGGCGGCGGGGTGCGGGCGCGGTGCGTCAGCTCCAGGCTGACCAGCCCGTGCATCGCCGTCCACACGAGGTAGCCGGCGCTGTCCTCGTCCAGCCCGGGACCGGCCGCGGGGCGGACGCGCTCGGCGAGCAGGTCGTAGGTGTTGCGCTGCGCCAGCATCCGCAGGTCCGGGTCCGGGTCGTAGCCGGGCACGGCCCGCTCGAACATGAAGGCGTACCGCGCCGGGCTCTCCAGCGCGAACTCCCGGTAGGTGCGGGCGAAGGCGAGGACGTCGGGCAGCGGATCACCGGAAACCGGGGGCAGTGCGGCGAGTTCCTCGTGCAGCAGTTCGAAAGTGCGCTCGTACAAGGCGTCGAGCACACCCGTGCGGCCACCGAACCGCGTGTAGACCCCGATGGTCGAACTGCCCGCCGCGCCGGCGAGGCCACGGACGGTCAGCCCCGCGACCCCCTGCTCGACGAGCACGGTGAGCGCCGCCTGGAGCAGCCGTTCCCTGCTGGAGCTCTCGGCAGGTCCGGCCTGGCTGTGCCTCGTGGCCATCCGCACGCACCCCCTTCGGGTCTCCTGGGAAGCAACTTAGGGCATGACCACCGTTCTCGCGGCACGGACCCGCCAGGGCATGATGGAGGGGTGCCCCTGGTCGAACTCGAGTTCCGCGGCAGGCCGCTGGTCCGCGACCGCGCCCTGGTCATGGCGATCGTCAACCGCACCCCCGATTCCTTCTACGACCGCGGCGCGAGCTTCGAGGACGAGCGTGCACTCGCCACAGTGGACCGGGTGGTCGCGGAAGGCGCCGACATCGTTGACATCGGTGGCGTGAAGGCGGGTCCCGGGCAGGAAGTGGATGTGGCCGAGGAGATCCGCCGCGTGGTGCCGTTCGTCGCCGAGGTGCGGCGGCGGCACCCGGACCTCGTGATCAGCGTGGACACGTGGCGGCACGAGGTGGGGCGCCCCGCGTGCGAGGCCGGCGCGGACCTGCTCAACGACACGTGGGCCGGTGCCGACCCGGAACTCGCCGAGGTGGCCGCCGAGTTCGGCGCGGGCTACGTCTGCTCGCACACCGGCGGCGCCGCGCCGCGGACGCGCCCGTTCCGGGTGCACTACGAAGATCTGGTGCGCGAGGTGGTGGAGGAGACGACGCGGCGGGCCGAGGAGGTCGTCGCGCTGGGGGTGCCGCGGCGGGGCGTCCTCATCGACCCCACGCACGACTTCGGCAAGAACACCTGGCACAGCCTCGCGTTGCTGCGGCACGCCGCCACGCTCGCCGAGACCGGCTGGCCCGTCCTGATGGCACTGTCCAACAAGGACTTCGTCGGCGAGACGCTCGGGGTGGAGCTGACGGAGCGGCTCGACGGAACGCTCGCGGCCACCGCACTCGCCGCCCGCGACGGGGCGGCCGTCTTCCGCGTGCACGAGGTGCGCCAGACCCGCCGCGTCCTGGAAATGGTCGCCGCGATCGACGGTCACCGCCCACCTGCCCGCGCCATCCGCGGGCTGGCGTAGCGCGGCGGTCGTTACCGCGGCAGGGCCCGCGGGCGATGGCCTGGTCCACGCCGTCCACCACGGACACCGACCGGGAACGGATCATCGGCGCGGGCGGGGGCGACCGCGTGCACGCCATCGGATACCACTGGCTGGACGCCGTGCGGACGGTCAGGTAGTTCGCCTACCGGCTTCCCGCGGAACGGTTCCGGCCGTTCGGCGATCCCACGCCGCACGCCCACGTCGCGACCGTGCCGGTCGAACCGCTCGGACCGGCCGAGCCGGTCGGCGACCTCCTCCGGCTGCACGAGGAAGCGGGGCGCTAATTTCGCGTGCTCACGCACCTCTGGCCGTTCTGGGACGCGGTAAGCACCAGCACGGTCGGCTTCAGCGGGGACACGGCTGGGCAACGCCGCCCGCCTCCCTGACCCGTCAGCCGCGGCCGTTGGTGCGGTTGAGACCGTACAGAACCCGTTGCAGGATCTGGGAATCCGCGTCCACCCTTGGCTGCTCCGGCGGGTACTCCACGGGGGCGGGCTGTGCGGCGCGGCTCGGCGCGCGCTGGGGGAGCGGGACGGCGGCCGCGGACATGCCCGTCGGCAGCGGCAGTTCCGACCACATGTTGCGCCGCGAGCCGGGCAGCGTCACCGCGTTGATCTGCGCACCGGGCAGCTCGGGCGGTTCACCGTGCAGGTCGTCGTCGAGTTCGAGCACGAGCGCGTCGCCGTGCAGGCGCAGCCGCACGGTGATGAACTTCGGCGTGCCGGCCCCGCTCTGCTGGACCGAGGCGGAGACGAGGTGCCGCATGATCCGGGTGGCCTCCGGGACCAGCGACCGCAGCGACCACTCGGCGAGCGCGAAGCGCACGAACATCTCGGCGCAGTTGACGGCACTGGGCAGCGCGACGAGCCGCAGGTCGTCCACCTGAGTGGTCTGGCCGATCACGGGTGTCCTCCGTTTCGCCTGGCGCGGGCCTTGTCCAGCGTTCGGATCGTTCCGCATGGTGGCGGACGACGCGTGCACTGGCTGTTAAGGGAGTGTGCGGGACAGCGTAAGGGCAGTGGTTCGCACGGCTGGAGCGACCCGTTCGGCGCGCACCCGGTTGCTCCAGCCCGAGATCGAGACGGCCGCGCGGGCGCGCCCCGAACCGTCCAGCACCGGGCTCGCGACGCAGACGACACCGGCCCCCGATTCCTCTCTGTCGTACGCGACGCCCTCCTCACACACCCTGGTCAGCTGCCTGCGCAGCAGCCCGGGCGCGGTGAGGGTCCGCGGCCCGACCCGGGGCAGGCCCGCAGAGATTACCGCCTCCAGCTGCGAACCGGGAGAGTGCGCGAGGATCGCCTTTCCGACGGCGGTCGCGTGCGCGGGGAACCGGCCGCCGATCCGCGACGGCAGTGCGGGCGCGTCGGGGCCGCGCACGATGTCGAGGTACACCACCTCGGTCCCCTCCAGCACGGCCAGGTGCACGGTGTTGCGCGTGGCTTCGCGGAGGTCGGCGAGGTAGGGGCGCGCCGCGTCGACCAGTCCGCGCCCCCGCACGGCCAGCTGCCCGATCTCGAACAACTTCAGGCCCAACCGGACAGCGCCGCCGTCCCGTTCGAGCAACCCGTGCGTGACGAGGTGCCCGAGCAGCCGGTGCACCGAGGACTTCGGCAACCCCGTGCGGCGGGCGAGCTCGGACGCGCCGAGGCACTCGTCGCCCGGGGCGAACGCGCAGAGCAGGGCGGTCAGGCGGGCGGCGGTGACCCCTCCCGGGTCGTCCCGCTCAGCGGCACACATGCGTTGAGTGTGCCCGGCCCCGCGGCGGAGGGTAAGGCCCATGAGGAAAGCCATCGCGGCGATCGTCGGGCCGGGCAACATCGGCACCGACCTGCTCGCCAAGCTGCGGCGCAGCGAGTTCGTGGACGTGCGGTACATGGTCGGGGTCGATCCGGCCTCCGACGGGCTGGCGCGCGCTGCCGCCCTCGGTCTGGAGACCTCGGCCGAGGGCGTGGACTGGCTGCTGTCACGGGCGGAACTGCCCGAGCTCGTGTTCGAGGCGACGTCGGCGAAGGCGCACCTGGCCAACGCGCCGCGCTACGCCGAAGCGGGCATCCAGGCGATCGACCTGACGCCCGCGGCGGTCGGGCCGTACACGTGCCCGGCGGTGACCTCCCCGGAGCAGCTGGACACCCCGAACTTCAACCTGATCACCTGCGGTGGGCAGGCCACGATCCCCATCGTGCACGCGGTTTCCCGCGTGACGCCGGTGCCCTACGCCGAAATCGTCGCGTCGGTCTCGTCGCGCTCGGCAGGCCCCGGCACGCGCGCGAACATCGACGAGTTCACCGAGACCACCGCGCGCGGGATCGAGCGGGTCGGCGGTGCGGAACGCGGCAAGGCGATCATCATCATCAACCCCGTCGAGCCGCCGATGATCATGCGCGACACGGTGTTCTGCGCGATCGACCCGGACGCCGACCGCGACGCGATCACCGCGTCCGTCGAGCGGATGGTCACCACCGTGCAGGAGTACGTCCCGGGGTACACGCTCAAGGCGCCGCCCCAGTTCGACGACCCGCGGCCGGGCTGGCAGGGCCGCGCACGCGTGGCGGTGTTCCTGGAGGTCGCGGGCAACGGCGACTACCTGCCGCCGTACGCCGGGAACCTGGACATCATGACGGCCGCCGCCGCGCGCGTCGGCGAGTTGCTGGCGCAGAAGAAGGTGATGGCATGAACTGGGCGGACGACGGGCGGGAAGTGCGGATCGTCGACACGACGCTGCGCGACGGCAGCCACGCGATGGCGCACCAGTTCACCGAGGACAACGTGCGGGACACCGTGCGGGCGCTCGACGACGCCGGGGTCTCGCTGATCGAGGTCACCCACGGCGACGGGCTCGGCGGCTCCACGTTCAACTACGGGTTTTCGCTCGTGGACGAGCGGAAGCTGATCGCGACCGCCGTGGCGGAGGCCAAGCGCGCGAAGATCGCCGTCCTGCTGCTGCCCGGGCTGGGCACGGTCACCGACCTCAAGGCCGCGGCGGACCTCGGCGCGGGCGCGGTGCGCATCGCCACGCACTGCACCGAGGCGGACGTGTCCCTCCAGCACTTCACGGAGGCGCGCGAGCTCGGGCTGGAGACCGTCGGTTTCCTGATGCTGTCCCACATGTCCACTCCGGACGCTTTGGCGAAGCAGGGGCGGATCATGGTCGACGCCGGCTGCCAGTGCGTGTACATCGTGGACTCCGCTGGTGCGCTGATCCTCGAAGACGCCGCCGAGCGCGTCGCCGCGCTGGTGGCCGAGTTCGGCGACGACGCGCAGGTCGGCTACCACGGGCACCAGAACCTCAGCTTCGGCGTGGCCAACTCCGTGCTCGCCCACCGCGCGGGCGCCCGGCAGATCGACGGCTCGCTGGTGGCGCTCGGCGCCGGGGCGGGCAACTCGCCGACCGAGGTGCTCGCGGCGGTGTTCGAGCGGCTCGGGGTCCGGACCGGCGTGGACAAGGACGTGCTCATGGACGCCGCGGAAAACGTGGTGAAGCCCTACATCACGCGGCTGCCGGTGATGGACCGCGCGTCGATCGTGCAGGGCTACGCGGGGGTGTATTCGAGTTTCCTGCTGCACGCGGAGCGCGCGGCGGAACGCTACGGCGTGCCCGCGCACGAAATCCTCTACCGGGTGGGGGAGAACAAGTACGTGGGCGGCCAGGAGGACATGATCATCGACATCGCGCTCCAGCTGGCGGCGGAACACTAGGCGCGGGCGAGGAGGTGGACGCAGTGCGCGATCAGCCGCTCGCGGGAGACCGCCAGTGTGCCGGCGAGGTAGGCGGTGAACAGGTTCGCCAGCGCGCCGACGAGGCCGAGCGCGGTCATCTCCCGCTCGTCGGCGGGCAGGCGCGGGGGCAGCTGCTCGCGGACCAGCGCGGCGAACGCGGGCAGCAGCGCCACGCCACGGGCGGACAGCGCCGGTTCGGTGACGGGCGCGAGCAGCAGCACTCGGCCCTTGCGGGGGTCGTCGACGACCAGCTCGACGAACGCGGTCACGGCGGCTTCCGCCCGCACCGCGGGTTCGGCGCCGCGGTCGGGCACGGCGTCCACCAGCGCCTGCCGCAGTTCGGCGGCGACCTGTTCGTAGACGGCGGTCACCAGCTCCTCGCGGTCGGCGAAGCTCTCGTAGAAGTACCGCTCGGTGAGCTTCGCCCCGCGGCACACCGCCCGTACGCTGACCGCCGAGCTGCCGTCCGTGCCCAGGAGGTCGAGCGCGGCGGCCAGCAGCCGCTCCCGCCGCGCGGCCCGGCGGTCCGCCAGCGTCGTGCCCGCCCAGGTCCGGGTCATCGCGTCCCCTCAATTGACTACGGGTGTTGTCAATCGTAGCGTGCTGGTCACGGCACCGCAGCCACCCGGCCGGCGTGGCGCGAACGATCCGAAGCACTACTCACCCCGGGAGGCTCCGTGAAGCTCGGCTACCACATCGGCTACTGGCAGTCCGGCCCGCCGGAAGGCGCGCTCGAAGCGATCACCACCGCCGAGGAGCTCGGCTTCGATTCGGTGTGGACGGCCGAGGCGTACGGCTCCGACGCCTTCACCCCGCTCGCGTGGTGGGGCGCCGCGACGAGCCGGATCAAGCTCGGCACCAACATCGTGCAGATGTCCGCGCGCACCCCGGCCGCGGTCGGGATGAGCGCGCTGACGCTGGACCACCTGTCGGGCGGGCGGTTCGTGCTCGGGCTGGGCGTGTCGGGGCCGCAGGTCGTCGAGGGCTGGTACGGGCAGCCCTATCCCAAACCGCTCGCCCGCACACGCGAGTACCTCGACATCGTGCGGCAGGTGATCGCGCGCAAGGAGCCCGTCACCTCGGACGGACCGTTCTACCCGCTGCCGCTGCCCGGCGGCACCGGCCTGGGCAAACCGCTCAAGTCCACTGTGCACCCGCTGCGCGAGGAGATCCCGATCCACCTGGCCGCCGAAGGGCCGAAGAACGTGGCGCTCGCCGCCGAGATCGCCGACGGCTGGCTGCCGTTGTTCTTCTCGCCCAAGGCCGACGGGTTCTACCGGGCGGCGCTGGAGGAGGGCTTCGCCCGCCCCGGCGCGCGGCACACGATGGCGGACTTCGAGGTCGCCGCGTCGGTCCCGGTGATCGTGCACGACGACGTCGAGACCGCGGCCGGGTTCATGAAACCTTCGCTCGCGCTCTACATCGGCGGCATGGGCGCGAAGGAGGTGAACTTCCACCACGACGTGTTCGCGCGCCTCGGGTACGCCGACGTCGCCGACGAGGTGCAGGACCTCTACCTCGCGGGCCGGAAGGCCGAAGCGGCGGCGGCGATCCCGACCAGCCTCGTGGAGGACACGTCGCTGATCGGCCCGCCGGAGAAGATCCGGGAGGAGCTGGCGCGCTGGGAGGCCACGGTGGTCACGACCCTGCTGCTGCGCGGGAACGCCGAAACGCTGCGGCGGGTCGCGCCGATCTTGCGGTAGGGGTGGCCCCGGTCACGGCCCTGCCCGGCGACGATGACACGATTCGTCGCGGTTCCCGCGCGCGAAGGAGGGTCATGGCCGCGCTCCCGGCATCGACGAGGTTCGGTTACTCCCTCGGCTCGTTCACCACGGGCGCCTTCGGCACCGTGCCCGGCCTGCTTCTGCTGCCGTACCTGACCGACACCATGGCGGTGCCCGGTGCGGTCGCGGGCGTCATCGTGCTGGTGCCCAAGGCGTGGGACGTCGTGTTCAACCCGTTCGCCGGGCGGCTGTCGGACGCCGACCTCGCCCGGCACGGCAGCAGGCGGCGGTTCCTGCTGTTCGGCGGCATCGGCGTGGCGATCCTGTTCGCGGTGATCTTCGCGCACCCCGGGCTGGGCGGCACCGCCGCGGACGCGGCCTACGTGGTGGTCGCGTTCCTGCTGTGCGCCACCGCGTTCGGCATCTTCCAGGTGCCCTACAACGCGCTGCCCGCCGAGCTCACCGACTCCTACGACGAACGCACGCGGCTGACGAGCTGGCGCATCGGGTTCCTCGCGGTCGCGATCCTGATCTCCGGCGGTGTCGCCCCGGCGATCACCGAGGGCATCGGCGGGGTGGCGGGCTACCGCGTGATGGGGCTGGCGATCGGGCTGGTCATCCTGGTCGGCACGGTTGGCGTGTTCCTCGGGACGCGGGGCGCGCCGGTCGGGCAGCGGCGGCCGCCGACTGCGGGGTGGCGCGACCTGCTGACGACGATGCGCGAGTGGAGCGCTTTCCGCTGGCTGCTGGGCGTCTACTTCGTCCAGGCGCTGGGCGTGGCGACGCTGCTGGCGGGCGTGAACTACGCGGCGCGGCACGTCTTCGGCGACGCCGGGCTGCAGCCGCTGCTCTTCGTCGGTTTCGTCGGGCCGGCGCTGCTCACGATGCCGCTGTGGCCGCGCATCGGCGCGCGCTGGGGCAAGCTGTGGGGCTTCCGGTTCGCCTCGCTCGCGTTCGGCGTGGCGATGCTGGGCCTGTGCTTCTCGCTCGTGCTGCCGCTGGGGGTGGCGATGGTGTTCGTGGCGCTCGCGGGCGTCGGGTACGCGGGCATCCAGGTGTTCCCGCTGGCGATCCTGCCGGACCTGATCAGCGCCGAGGAGGAACGCACCGGCGCCACGCGGGCCGGGGTCGCGGCGGGCGTGTGGACGGCGTCGGAGACCCTCGGGCTCGCGCTCGGGCCGGGGTTGTTCGGGCTGCTGCTCACCGCGGGCGGGTATGTGTCCAGTGTGGACGCTTCGGCCGCGCAGCCGCACAGCGCGGTGATCGCGATCCTGCTCGGGTTCACGCTGCTGCCCGGCGTGCTCGTGGTGCTGGCGATCCCGCTGCTGCGGCGCCGGGTGCTGGAGCCCTCGGCATGACGGACGTCCTCGCCGAGCTGCGGGCGCTGCGCGCCGGGGACCTGCCCACGCACGGCGGGCACACGCTCGCCTACGTCTACGACAGCGGGCTGGCCGGGCTCGACGCGCTGGCGGCGTCGGCGCACGCGCTCGCGTCGTCGGCCAACGCGCTCGACCCGACGGCGTTCCCGAGCCTGCTGCGCCTGGAGAACGACCTCGTCGCAACGGCGGCGGACCTGCTGGGCGGCGGGGTCGGTTCGGTGACCTCGGGTGGCACGGAGTCGTGCCTGCTGGCCGTCCTCGCGGCCCGTGGCGACGCGCCGGAGCCGAACATGGTCCTGCCGTCGACGGCGCACGCGGCGTTCCACAAGGCCGCGCACCTGTTCGGCGTGCGGCCGGTCGTCGTGCCGGTCGACCCAGTGACGTTCCGCGCCGTCCCGGCCGCGATGGCCGCCGCCATCGACGACTCGACGGTGCTGGTCGTGGCGAGCGCCCCGTCCTACGCGCACGGCGTGCTCGACCCCGTCGCGGAGATCGCCGCCGCGGCCGCCGCGCGTGGCGTGCGGATGCACGTGGACGCGTGCATCGGCGGCTGGGTGCTGCCGTACTTCCAGCGGCTGGGCGTGCCGGTGCCGGAGTTCGGGTTCGCCGTCGAAGGGGTCACCAGCGTTTCGGTGGACCTGCACAAGTACGCCTACTGCCCCAAGGGTGTTTCCGTGCTGCTGCACCGCGACGCGGACCTGCGCCGCGGGCACTACTTCGCGAGCGCGCGCTGGCCGGGCTACACGATGCTCAACACGACCTTGCAGTCCACGCGCTCGGGCGGTCCGCTCGCGGCGGCGTGGGCGGTGGTGCGGCAGATCGGCGACGCGGGTTACCTCCGGCTGGCGGAGCGGACGCTGGCCGCGGTGCGGCGGATCCGCGAGGGCGTCGCGGCGATCGACGGGCTGTGCGTGCTGGGCGAACCGGACTCGACGCTGCTCGCGCTCGCCGCGGACAGCGAGGAGTTCGACCTGTTCACCGTGGCCGACGAGATGCGGGAGCGCGGCTGGTACGTGCAGCCGCAGTTCGCGCACGAGTCGTCGCCACTCAACCTGCACCTCACGGTCACGGCCGCCAACCACGGCACGGAGGACGAATTCCTCACCGCGCTCACGGAATCCGTCGCCGCCGCCCGCGCCGCCGGGCCGGTGCGCGTCGATCCGGACGTGGCGGCGTTCATCGCGGCGCTGGACCCCGACACCTTGACCGGCGAGCAGTTCGCCGGGTTGCTTTCGGCGGCGGGGCTCGGCGGAAGCGGCGCGCTGCCCGCTCGGATGGCGGAGGTCAACGCCCTGCTCGCGGCAGCGCCGCCCCCGTTGCGGGAGCGCCTGCTGCTGGAATTCCTCGGCACGCTCTACCGCCCTGGGAAATCGTTTACTTGATCCTGCTCCTTCCCGGTGCTAGTTTCCGGCCACGGCCCGTTCGAGGCGACGACGCGCGACGAGGCGCTGGGAGGCGGAGGCGATGGCCCGGAACCGGATCCTGTTCTCGACCCCGTTGCTGGCCGCCGGAGTCGTGCTGGCGCTGGTGATCGGCCTCGTCGTCGGCAAGGCGCTCGGCGGGGGCGGCGCGCAGGGCAACGCTGGGCCGGGTAAGGCGTCGGGGCTGCGGATCGACGTGATCGTCAAGGCGACCGACTCCTCCTTCTGGCAGAGCATGTTCGCCGGGGCCCAGCGCGCGGGGGAGGACCTCGGCGTCGACGTCGGCCGCTTCGGGCCCACGTCCGAGACCGACGTGAGCGACCAGGTGCGGCTGGTAGAAAACTCGATTTCCCGTGGTGTGGACGCGATCGTGCTCGCCGCGAACTCCGAAAGCGCGCTGAACAAGGTGATCGACCGCGCCCGGCAGTCCGGCATCAAGGTCGTCACGGTCGACGGGACGGTGTCCACGCAGAACGAGGCGTTCATCGGAACCAACAACCTGCGTGCGGGGGAGCAGGCCGGGCAACGGCTGTGCCAGCTCGTCACCGCGCAGGGCAGGACGAGCGGGCGGGTGCTGCTGGAGAACGCCGTCGCGGGCGTGCAGGCCCTCGGCGACCGCGCGAAGGGGTTCCGGCAGGGGCTCGCGGCGAGCTGCCCGCAGCTGACCGTGTGGCAGGAACGCTTCAACAACAACGACATCAACACCGCCGCCAACCAGACGAACGACGCGCTCGGCGCGGTGCCCGACCTCGTCGGGATCTTCGCGGCGAACAACATGTCGGGCAACGGCGTCGCGCGGGCGATCAAGGACACCGGCCGCGCCGCCACGCTGCCGGTGGTGGCGTTCGACTCGGACCCGCAGGAGAACGCCGCGCTCGCCGACGGCTCGATCGACGCGCTCGTCGTGCAGAACCCATACTTCTTCGGCTACCAGGGCGTCGTCGAGGCGATCGCCGCGAGCACCGGCGCGAAGGTGCCGCTGAGCCTCGACCCCGGTGCGGTGCTGGCCGACCAGGGCAACATGAACGACCCCGCCGTCAAGGACCTGCTCAACCCGCCGACCGCGCAGGCGAGCCAATGAGCGAGCCCGTCATCCGGCTTTCGGGGCTGCGCAAGGCTTTCCGCGGCGTGGTCGCGCTCGACGGCGTGTCGCTGGAGCTGCGGGCCGGCGAGGTGCACTGCCTCGCCGGGGAGAACGGCGCCGGCAAGTCCACGCTCATCCGCGTCCTCACGGGCGCGCTGCGGCGGGACGCGGGGGAGTACCTCGTGGACGGCCGGCCGATGCCGGTGACGCTCACCCCCGCCGCCGCGCGGGCCGCCGGAATCGGCGCGGTGTACCAGGAACTGAGCCTGCTGCCGGACCTGTCCGTCGCCGAGAACCTCCTCATGGGCCGGTTTCCCGCCCGCGCCGGTGTCGTCGACCGGCGAGCGCTGCGTGAGCAGGCACGCCGCAAACTCGCCCGCGTCGACCTGGATCTCGACCCCGCCACTCCGGTCGCCGCCCTGCCCGCCGCCACTCGGCAGCTGGTCGAGATCGCGAAGGTCCTCGGCGACGACCCGCGGGTGGTCATCTTCGATGAGCCGACCACGGCGTTGTCCGGCGCGGAAGCCGAAGCGCTGCTGGGGCGGATCGCCGCGTTGCGGGACGAAGGCGTGGCCGTGCTCTACGTCAGCCACCGGCTCGAGGAGATGTTCGAGATCGGCGACCGGGTGACCGTGCTGCGCGACGGCACGGTCACACGCACGGGCGCGATAGCCGACTTCACCGAGGACACGCTGATCTCGGCGATGGTGGGCCGGACGGTCGAGGAGCTGTACCCGTCCTCTACGGACCGTGGCGAGACCGACACCCCGTTGCTGCGGGTCCGCGGGCTGCGGCCGCCAGGCAGCCCGCATGCGGTGGACCTCGATGTGCGGGCGGGGGAGATCGTCGGCATCGCGGGACTGCTCGGCGCGGGGCGCACCGAGCTGCTGCGGGCGATCTTCGGCGCGGACCAGCCCGAGGCGGGCACGGTCGAGGTCGACGGCGAACCGGTGCCGCCCGGGCGCCCCCGCGAAGCCGTCAAAGCCGGGATCGGCCTGCTGTCGGAGGACCGCAAGGAACTGGGGTTGCTGCCGGAGCTGAGCATCCGCGACAACGTCTCGATCGCGAGCCTGACCTCGATCGCGTCGCGTGGCCTGCTGTCGCGGCGGCGCGAGGCCCAGCGGGTCGACGAAGTGCTCGACGGCCTGCGCCTGCGTGCCGCCTCCTACGACGAACCCGTCTCCACCCTGTCCGGCGGCAACCAGCAGAAGGTGCTGCTGGCCCGCTGGCTCGTCACCGACGTGCGGGTGCTGCTGTTCGACGAGCCGACCAAGGGCGTGGACATCGGCGCGAAGGCCGAGCTGTACACGCTGATCGGGGACCTCGCGGCACGCGGGTTCGCGATCGTCGTCGTGTCGTCGTACCTGCCGGAGCTGCTCGGCCTCGTCGACCGGATCGTGGTGCTGCGCCGCGGCCGCGTCGTCGGCGACGTGCCGGCGGCGGAGGCGAGCGAAGAGGGACTGCTGACACTGGCGAGCACCGGGAGGGCGAATGGCGCTGTGTGACCTCGTCGTCCGGGAGTCCGAAGTGGACTCCGGCACCCGCGTGCTGGGCTGGCGCGAGGCGGTCGGCCGCGAGGGCGGCGGGCTCGTCGTGCTCGTGGTCCTGTTCGGCGCGCTCGCGCTGGCGAGCCCGAACTTCCTGACGCTGGGCAACATGGAGAACCTCGCGCGGCAGTGGGCGGTGTTCGCGGTCATCCCGATCGGCCAGCTGCTGGTGATCCTGACCAAGGGCATCGACCTGTCGGTCGGCTCGGTCGTCGGGCTCACCGGCGCGGTGGCCGCGCAGCTGCTGGTGGCCGGGTTCGGAGTGCCGCTCGCGGTGCTGCTCGCCGTCGCCGCGGGCGCGCTCGTCGGTGTCGTCAACGGCGTGCTCGTGGCGTTCGCGAAGCTGCCGCCGTTCATCGTCACGCTCGGCATGATGGGCGCGGCCCGCGGGCTGGTGCTGGTGATCACCGACGCCAACACGATCCAGCCGCTGCCGGACTCCTTCGCGGCGATCGCCAACGGCACCGTGTGGGGCGTGCCGAACCTGCTGATCATCGCGGTCGTGGTGGTGGCGCTCGCGGGGTTCCTGTTGCGCCGCACGGTGTTCGGCCGCTGCGTCTACGCCGTCGGCTCCAACGCGGAGTCCGCGCGGCTGGCGGGCGTCCCGGTCGCGCGCGTGCTGGTCACCGTGTACGCGCTGTCCGGGCTGCTCGCGGGGCTGGGCGGGGTGCTGCTCGCGTCCCGGCTCAACGCCGGGGTGCCGACGATGGGCGAGGGCAACGAGCTGGACGCGATCGCCGCGTGTGTCATCGGCGGTGCCAGCCTGTTCGGGGCGAAGGGCAGCGCGCTGGGTGCGGCGGCGGGCGCGCTGATCACCTCCACCCTGAACAACGGCGGCAACCTGCTCGGGATCAACTCCTTCTACCTGCGGATCGCGATCGGCGTGCTGATCCTGCTCGCGGTCGCCTTCGACCAGCTCCAGGGCCGGCTCGGCGCCCGCGAGCAGTCCGGTGTCACCGCGCCGAGCGGTGGAAGTGGCTGACCAGCCTGCGCGGCACGAGTTTGCGCTCGCCGTTCACCACGATCGGCACCAGGTCCGGCGCGGCGGCCTTCCACTGCGCGCGGCGGGTGCGGGTGTTGCTGCGCGACGTCTTGCGCTTGGGCACGGCCATCAGGCACGCCCTCCTCGTCGTCCGTAGCGGCGGTGGAACTTCTCGACCTGCCCCGCGGTGTCCACGACCCGCCGCGAGCCGGTCCAGAACGGGTGCGAGGACGAGCTGATGTCCACCAGCACGAGCGGGTAGGTGCCGCCGTCGGACCACTCGATCGTCTTGTCGGACGTGACGGTGGACCGCGTGAGGAACGCGTCCCCGGTGGCGGTGTCCTTGAACACCACGGGGTGGTAGTCGGGGTGGATGCCGGGTTTCACGAGACTTCCTCTCCTGCGTTGACTTCGGCCCACGACCCGAACGGGTCGGGGTAGGCGTGCCAGGCGTCCGGCCCGGCCGCCAGTTCTTCGTCGGTGAGCAGCGCGCCGCGCAGTGCGCCCGACACCTCCTCGGGCGTGGCGCGGTCGGTGACGACGACGAGTTCCTGCGCGCGGTCGCCGAACTCGGGGTCCCAGCGCAGTGAGGCGAGCGCGCGGCGTTCCGGCGACACGTCCTCCCACGCGGGTCCTTCCGCGGCGGCGAGCCACGGCCCGGCGTCCCCGACCCCGAGCCCGCCGCCCGCGGACTCGATCCACAGCGCCCGCTCGGGCTGGCTGGCCACCCACGCGCGTCCCCGCGTGCGCACCACGCCGTCGAGCAGGACGTCGATCGCGTCGTGCAGGCGGGCGGGGTGGAACGGGCGCCGCGCGGTGAACAGCAGGACCGCGATGCCGCAGTCGGGGTGCAGGGGAGGCTCGCCACGTAGCAACGGGCCGTGCATGTCGGTGACTTCGCCTCGGCGCGCGTCCGGCGGCACTGCGGGCAGCGGTTCGCCCAGCTCGACGCGCAGCGCCGCCGGGGCGACGCGGTCGAGCACAGCGGCGGTGCGCATCGCCTGCCACGTGTCGGCCGGGGTGCCGGACAGCACGAGCACGTCGGCGAACTCGACCTGGGACAACGCGACCTGCGCGACCGTGCGCTCGTCCTCGGGGCTGGCCTGGCGGCCGCGCTCGGCGAGCGTGTCGTCGCCGGTGGCGTCGTCGAGCCAGCTCGCCCGGTCCACGGTGGCGCAGACGGCCTCGACCTCGACGAACTCGCTCACCGTGCGGTCGCCGACCAGCACGTTCTCGATGGCCCAGCACACCGGCTCCGGCTCCATGGACTCGTCGAGCCGGACCACGATCCGGTCCACCTCCGGCATCCCGGCGAGGCGCCGCAGCAGCGGCAGCAGGTCCTCGCGCAGCGTGCAGGACACGCAGCCGTGCGCCAGTTCCAGCGTGACCGTCTCGTCGCGGTGGCCGAGGCGCAGGCGCCTGCGCACCACGCCCGAGGTGATCTCCCGCAGGTTGTGGTGCACCAGCGCGGTGCCGGGGCGGTGGAGCTGGTCGGCCAGCCGCGCGTTGGCGGCCGGGTCCAGTCCGGCGATCAAGGTCACGGGGGTGCGCATCGGGAAGGTTTCCACGCCCGTGTACGTTAGATGAAAATGAAAACCGATGCCAACTAGGGGTGTGGGATGAGCAAGGTCTGCCAGGTCACCGGCAGCAGGCCCGGTTACGGCAAGCAGGTGTCGCACTCGCACCGGCGCACCTCGCGCCGCTGGGAGCCGAACCTGCAGAACCGGCGGTACTGGCTGCCGGGCGAGAACCGCTGGGTGCGGCTGCGCGTGTCCGCGCAGGGCATCAAGACGATCGACAAGCGCGGCATCGAAGCCGTTGTCGCGGAACTGAAGGCCAAGGGAGTGAAGCTGTAATGGCGAAGAACGACGTCCGCCCCGTCATCAAGCTGCGGTCCACCGCGGGCACCGGCTACACCTACGTGACCCGCAAGAACCGGCGCAACGACCCCGACCGGATGGTCATCCGCAAGTACGACCCGGTCGCCCGGCAGCACGTCGAGTTCCGGGAAGAGCGCTGATGGCGAAGCAGTCGAAGATCGCGAAGGACGCGCAGCGGCGCGTCGTGGTCGCGCGGTACGCGGAGCGGCGGGCGGAGCTGAAGGAGACGATCCGCTCGCCGCGGTCCACCCCGGAGGAGCGGGCCGCGGCGGTGTCGGCGCTGCAGGCGCTGCCGCGGGACGCCAGCCCGGTGCGGCTGCGCAACCGCGACGCCGCCGACGGCCGGCCGCGCGGCTACTTCCGCAAGTTCGGGCTGTCCCGGGTGCGGCTGCGGGAGATGGCGCACCGCGGTGAGCTGCCGGGCGTGTCGAAGGCGAGCTGGTGAGCATGCGCACGCCACGGCCGCTCAAGCGGAAGCGGAACCTGCTGCACGCCGCCGGCCTGTCCGAAGTGGACTGGAAGGACACCGAGCTGCTGCGGAAGTTCATCTCCGACCGGGGGAAGATCCGCTCCCGGCGCGTCACGGGACTGACGCCGCAGCAGCAGCGCCAGGTCGCGACGGCGATCAAGACCGCCAGGGAGATGGCACTGCTGCCCTACAGCACCCGGTGACAGCGGTCCCGAAGTGCCGGCGCGGGCGGCGGCGCCAGTACGGAGTTGCTCACACTCGCCCGGCCTGACCTCGTGGTCCGGCGGCGGTGCCGTCATGATGGTGGCCATGTCCGAAGACCACTACCTCGTCGGCCTCGACCTCACCGGGCGGCGCGTCGTCCTGGTGGGCGGCGGCACCGTCGCCCAGCGCCGCCTGCCCCGGCTGATCGGGGCGGGCGCCGCCGTCGAGGTCGTCTCGCCCTCCACCACCGCGGCGGTGGGGGCGATGGCCGACGCGGGCGAGGTGGTCTGGCACCGCCGCCGCTACGCCGACGGCGACCTCGACGGCGCCTGGTACGCGCTGGCCTGCACCGACGACCCCGAGGTCAACGCCGCCGTCTGCGCCGAGGCCGAGCGGCGCCGCATCTTCTGCGTGCGGGCCGACAACGGTGCCGAGGGCACCGCCGTCACCGCCGCCTCGGGCCGTCACGAGGGCCTCGTGGTCGGCGTGCTCTCCGGCGGCCAGCCGCTGCGGTCGGCGGCCGTCCGCGACAACATCGTCGAGGCCCTGCACAGCGGCGTGATCGCCGACTCCGTGCCGCGCCAGGACGGCGAGCTGCCCGGGGTGGCGCTCGTCGGTGGCGGCCCCGGCGACCCCGAGCTGATCACCGTCAAGGGGCGGCGCCTGCTGGCGCGCGCCGACGTGGTGGTGACCGACCGGCTCGGCCCCCGCGAGCTGCTCGACGAGCTGCGCCCCGACGTGGAGATCGTCGACGCCGCCAAGATCCCGTACGGACGCGCGGCCAGCCAGGACTTCATCAACCAGACGCTGGTCGAGCACGCCAAGGCGGGCAAGTTCGTGGTGCGCCTCAAGGGCGGCGACCCCTACCTGTTCGGCCGGGGCTTCGAGGAGCTGCTCGCGTGCGCCGAGGCGGGGGTCCCCGTCACCGTCGTCCCCGGGATCACCAGCGCCTTCTCCGTACCCGCCGTCGCCGGGGTGCCCGTCACCCACCGCGGCGTCGCGCACGAGGTCGTCGTGGTGTCCGGGCACGTCCCCCCGGGCCACGAGACGTCGCTGACCGACTGGGACGCGCTCGGCAGGCTGCGCGGCACGATCGTGCTCATGATGGGCGTGGACAAGCTCGACCGGTTCGCCGACGCGCTGCTCGCCGCCGGGCGGCCCGGCGACACGCCCGTCGCGATCATCCAGGACGGCACCATGCCCACCCAGCGCATCACGAGGTCCACTTTGGACTCGGTCGCGGCCGACGCGAAGGCCGCCGGGGTGCGCCCGCCCGCGGTGACCGTGATCGGACCCGTTGCGGGGCTTCAGGGTTCGTAGCGGCGCCGCACGAAGTCCACGATCACCTCGGTCAGCCGGTCCGGGTCGAAGCGCAGCTCCACCGGGCTGCGGGCCTGTGCGAACTCCGCGTCCGGCAGGTCGGCCGCGAGCGTGTCCGCGTCACCGAAGGGGTGGATCGGGTCGCGTTGGTGGCCGATCACGAGCGCGGGCGGGGAAATGGTGCGCCGCACCGCTTTCGGCGGCGCGATCCGTCCGAAGAGGACACCGTGCAGCAACGCGGCCATCGACGCCGGACGCTGCTCGAGCGTGTCGGTCACGACGTCGACCCACTGGCTGCCGTGCGGCACCAGTCCGGCCAGCCCGGCCACCCCGGCGACGGTGAACGGCAGGAACCGCGCGGCGAACAGCAGCGGCGCGAACGTCAGCAACCCCGCGACGATCGCGTTGTCCAGCACCGGCATCTCCACGACCAGCCCGCGGGTCCGCTCCGGGGCCACCACGCCGACCTCCAGCGCGACGTTCGCCCCCAGCGACGTCCCGCCGACCACCGCGCGGTCGATCTCCAGGTGGTCCAGCAACGCGAGCACCTGCAACCCGAACGCGGGCATCGAGTACCGCCACGACTCGGTCGGCCGGTCGGACTCGCCGTGCCCCAGCAGGTCGAGCGTGATCGTGCGGAACCCTTCGGCGGCGAGCCTGCGGGCGAGCGGGGCGTGCATGCGGCGGGTGAACATGATCCCGTGCGTCAGCACGACCACGCGGTCGCCCTGGCCGTACTCGGTGTAGGCCAGCCGGTGCCCTTCGAAGGTGAAGGACCCGGCGAGCTCCAGCTGGTGCGGGGTCATGTCCCCAGGAAACCACGAGGATGCGCCAAGATGGCCAGCCCCTCTCCCGACCACCACCCCTCATCGACACGCTCCGCGTGGCACTCTCTACCTATGAGTAACTTCGCTGATCTCGTGTCGCTCCGCGTCGACCGCTCCGGCGCCGTGGCCGAGGTGACCCTCCTGGGACCGTCCAAAGGCAACGCGATGGGCCCCGACTTCTGGCGCGAGCTGCCGCTGGTGTTCCGCGCGCTCGACGAGGACCCGCAGGTCCGGGCGATCGTGCTGACCGGCAGCGGGCGCAACTTCTCCTACGGGCTCGACCTGCCCGCGATGATGGGCAGCTGGGCGCCGCTGCTGTCCGGGGACAGCCTCGCCGGGCCGCGCACGGAGTTCCTGAAGGAGATCAGGAAGCTGCAGGACTCGGTCACCGCGGTCGCCGAATGCCGCACCCCCATCGTCGCCGCGGTCGCGGGCTGGTGCATCGGCGGCGGCGTGGACGTCATCTCCGCCGCCGACGTGCGCCTGGCCAGCGCGGACGCCAAGTTCAGCGTGCGCGAGACCAAGGTCGCGATCGTCGCCGACCTGGGCAGCTTGCAGCGGCTCGCCGGGATCATCGGCGAGGGACACCTGCGTGAGCTGGCATTGACGGGCAAGGACATCGACGCCGCGCGTGCCGAGAAGATCGGCCTGGTCAACGACGTGTACGCCGATCAGGAGGCCGTGCTCGCCGCCGCGCGCGAGCTGGCCGGGGAGATCGCCGCCAACCCGCCGCTGGTCGTGCAGGGCGTCAAGGACGTGCTCGCGATCAACACGCGGCAGCGGGTCGAAGACGGGTTACGGTACGTATCGGCGTGGAACGCCGCCTTCCTGCCCAGCAAGGACCTGGGTGAGGCGGTGCAGGCGTTCATGGAGCGGCGGAAGCCGGAGTTCAAGGGAGAATAGGGTGAGCAGCGACGCTTTCCGGCAGGCACGGGACTACCTCCTGGCGCACCGCGAGGACTACGACACCGCGTACCGCGAGTTCACCTGGCCCGAGCTGAGCGAGTTCAACTGGGCGCTCGACTGGTTCGACGTCATCGCTCGCGACGAGGCCAACGCCCAGCGGTACGCGCTGTGGATCGTCGAGGAGGACGGCTCGGAGGGCCGCTGGACGTTCCCCGAGCTGGCGGAGCGGTCCAACCGCGTGGCGAACTGGCTGCGCGGGCACGGCGTGCGCCGAGGAGACCGGCTGATCCTCATGCTGGGCAACCAGGTCGAGCTGTGGGAGACCATCCTCGCGGCGATCAAGCTGGGTGCGGTGATCATCCCGGCCTCCACTCTGCTCGGGCCGGACGACCTGCGTGACCGCGTGGACCGCGGCGCGGCGAAGCACGTCGTGGTGCGCTCGGCGGACGTGCCGAAGTTCGCCGACGTGAGCGGCGACTACACCCGCATCGCGGTGGGGGAGCCCGCGCAGGGCTGGCTGTCCTTCGCCGACGCGTACACCGCGCCGGCCGAGTTCGAGGCCGACGGCGTCACCGCCGCCACCGACCCGCTGCTGCTGTACTTCACGTCGGGCACCACCGCGAAGCCCAAGCTCGTGCAGCACACGCACGTCTCGTACCCGGTGGGACACCTGTCCACGATGTACTGGATCGGGCTCGAGCCGGGCGACGTGCACCTCAACATCTCCTCGCCCGGCTGGGCGAAGCACGCGTGGAGCAACGTCTTCGCGCCCTGGAACGCCGAAGCCACCGTGTTCATCTACAACTACCAGCGGTTCGACGCGAGCGCGCTGATGGCGCAGATGGACCGCTGCGGCGTGACCAGCTTCTGCGCCCCGCCGACCGTGTGGCGCATGCTCATCCAGGCCGACCTCACCGCGCTGAAGACCCCGCCGCGCAAGGTCGTCGCCGCGGGGGAGCCGCTCAACCCCGAGGTCATCGAGCAGGTGTCGAAGGCGTGGGGCGTGACCATCCGCGACGGTTTCGGGCAGACCGAGAGCAGTGTCCAGGTCGCCAACACCCCCGGTCAGCCGGTCAAGGCGGGCTCGATGGGCCGCCCGCTGCCCGGGTTCGCGGTCGCGCTCGTCGACCCGGTGACGGGGGAGCGGGCGCGGGAGGGCGAGATCTGCCTCGACCTCGCGAAGCGTCCCGTGGGCCTGATGACCGGGTACGCCGACGACGAGGAGCGCACGCAGAAGGCGTTCGCGAACGGCTTCTACCACACGGGCGACGTGGGTTCGGTCGACGAGGACGGCTACATCACCTACGTCGGCCGCACCGACGACGTGTTCAAGGCGTCGGACTACCGGATCTCGCCCTTCGAGCTGGAAAGCGTGCTGCTGGAGCACGAGGCGGTCGCCGAGGCCGCCGTTGTGCCGGCGCCGGACCCGATCCGGCTCGCGGTGCCGAAGGCGTACGTCGTGCTCGCGGCGGGCCACGCCCCGGACGCGGCGACGGCGGAGAGCATCCTCGCGTTCTGCCGTGAGCACCTCGCGCCGTACAAGCGGATCCGGCGGCTGGAGTTCACCGACCTGCCGAAGACGATCTCGGGCAAGATCCGCCGTGTCGAGCTGCGTGGTCAGGAGGAGAAGCGGGGCGACGGCCGCCCGGAGGGCGAGTTCCGCGAGGAGGACTTCCCCGGCCTGAAGGGCTGAGCGGCGGTCAGCGGGCGGGCTCGGCGGCCACTTCGCGACCGTCCTCGGTCGAGCAGGTGGCGGTGACGACCGAGCCCGGCTCGCTGCCGCAGGTCCACGGCTCGATCGCGATCGGCCCCGCGCCGTCGGGGCTGGCAGCGGCGGCCGGGGTCACGCGCGCGAAGTACTGCGTCAGGAGCGTGACGGCCTCGGCGCACTCGACGGCGCCCTCGCGGATGATCACCTTCGCCTGCGTGCCGTCGGCCGATGGGACGGTGCCGCACTGGACGTCCTCGGCCGGCGGACTCGCCAGCACGGCCTGGGCCTCGCCGCCGCCGGCGGGCGGGGCAGGCGGGGCTTCCTGGCCGCCACACGCACTGAGCGTGAACAGGCACACCGCGACAAATCCGATCGAGCGAAGCACAAACTTTCCGGACACGGGGAGTTTCCTTGAAGGGGAGTGGGAAGGGCTACTCGCTCGCCACACCGGCGAACACGGTTTTGTCCAGCTTGCTGCAGGTGGTGCCACCCTGCGCGGCGGGTGGGCCGGAGACGCACAGCCAGCCGTCGACGGTGGCGCTCGCGGGCTGGTTCGAGCCCGCGGGCTGCTTGCCCGCCAGCTGTTCCTGGAAGCGGCGGACCAGGTCGGTCGCCTCGGCGCAGGGCACGGTGGAGTCCGGCAGCACCTGCAGCCGCAGGCCGCTCGCGGCGGTGACGGCGCCACACGCCCCGTCGGCTTCGGCTTTCGGCTGCGCTTCGGCGCTCGGCTGGGCTTCGGCGTTCGGCTGGGCTTCGGGCGGGGCGCTGCCCGTGGTCTCGGGCGCGGCGCTTCCGGCGGTGGGCGGGGGAGTGCTGGTGGCGGGCGCGGGGATCGGCTTCGGCGTGGCGACCTGGCCCGCCGGCTCGTCGCCGCCCGCGGCGCAGCCCGCGGTGAGCAGCAGCAGGGCGGCCGCGGCGAACCAGCGGCTCGAAGCACCCATCCCGGCCTCCTCCTGATCTTCGGCAGCGGAAGGTTACCCGGACCGGGAGCCGGACGCCCGCCGCCCGCACGACCCTCCACAGTAGACGGTCACGCAGCGTTCTTTTTGACCACCGGAGAGGGTGAATCCACCCCGGGTGGCTAACATCACGGCGCTCGCGGGCGACGTTCTGGATGTGCCTGTCCCCGCAGGCGCCCTCCCCGAGAGATCCGAGCACTGAGAGCGATGAGCACCGACACAGCTTCAGACAGCGAGACAGAGTCCACCGACGAACCGCCGACCACGCCTTGCACGGTGGTGTGGAGCCAGGGGCGCCCTTACGTGCTCGAGCCCGGCACCGGCAACCCCCGCTGGGTCGGTACGGACAACCGGGGCCGTCCCCTCGCCCTCACCGGCGCGGACCTGCGCCGCCGGGGCTGGAGCTACCACCGCGCCAGCTGACCCCGGCTGGGGTGGCGGTGCGGTCCGGCAGGTGCCGGTGGATGCCGGTGGAGCTGGCCCGGCAGGGCTCGGCCGGTCCCGGAGGGGCTGATTCGGCAGGGACCGACGGCGGTCGGAGGACCCGCCCCGGCAGGCCTGCCGCGAGTACAGGACCTGCCCCCGGCAGGGCTCGGCCGGTCGCGGAGGAGCTGATTCGGTAGGGCCCAGCGCCGGTCGGATGACCTGCCCAGGCAGGCCTGCCGCGAGTACAGGACCTGCCCCCGGCAGGGCTTGGCCGGTGCTGGAGAAGCTGATTCGGCAGGCCCCGGCGGCGGTCGGAGGACCCGCCCCGGCAGGCCTGCCGCGGGTACCGGAGGTGCTTACTCGGCGCACCCCGCGAGGCATTGGAGGAGTTGCCGTGGGCTGGTCTGCCGCCAGGCACCGGAGTAACTGATCCGATCGACCCGGCGGCGCCGCCCGTTTTGGCACCGGCGGTTCCCAACGGAGTTGGCCCGGCGGGGCGTCCGCGGACCTGCCCCGGCACGCCTGCCGCCAGGCACGTGAGGACCTGCCCGGTAGGCCCGGCGGCGCGGCCCGCCGGGCACCGGATCGTCCCGTCTGCCGGATAGGGTGACCTGGTGAGCGACCCCAGCCCGGAAAGCCGTCCCGCGGAGCACCCTCTCGCGGACGGCCCGACCCCCGCCTCGACCGGCGAGGCCTCCGCGGCCGCCACGAACGGCGCCGAACCGGAACGGTCCCGGACCGGCATCCCGGCCGCCTCTCGCATCGACGCGGCTCGAGGGAAGGCCTCCCGGGACGGCACGACCCGAGGCGAGATGGCGCTTCCCGCGGCCGCCACCGCGCCCCCCGCTCCCGGCGCCGAGACGACTTTGGGCTCCGACGGAACGGCTCCCGCCTCCGAGGGCGAAACGGCTGCCGCCTCTGTCGCTGAACCCCCGGCCGCTCCCGGTGGCAAGGCCCCCACGGCCTCCCGCGGAACGGCCCCCGCATCCAGTGAACCCCAGGCCGCTCCCGGCGGCGAGGCGCGCCTTGCCTCCCCCGAAACCCCGGCCGCTTCCGGCGGCCCAATCCGCGCCGACTCCACCGGAACCCCGGCCGGACCGCCGCCTGCCTCGGGCGCCGACGCGCCCACCGCCACCGGCGCCGGAACCCCGGCCGACTCCGGCGCCGACGCGCCCGCCGCCTCCACCACCGGAACCCCCGCCGATTCCACCGGAACCCCGGCCGGGCCGCCGCCCGCCGTCACCGGAACCCCGGCCGGGCCGCCGCCCGCCGCCACCGGAACCCCGGCCGGGCCGCCGCCCGCCGCCACCGGAACCCTGGCCGACCCCACCACCGGAACCCCGCCCCCAGCACCCCCCTCCCTGCTGCGCCAGGCGCTCAACATCCCCAACCTCCTCTCCCTCCTGCGCCTGGCCGGCGTCCCCGTCTTCCTGTGGCTGCTGCTCGGCCCCCGGGAGGACGGCTGGGCCCTGGCGCTGCTGGTGTTCAGCGCCCTCACCGACTGGCTCGACGGCAAGCTCGCCCGCTGGCTGAACCAGATGAGCCGTCTCGGGCAGTTGCTCGATCCGGCCGCCGACCGGCTCTACATCGCCGCCACGCTGGTCGCCTTCCTGGTGCGCGGCATCGTGCCCTGGTGGGTCGTCGCGCCGCTCGTGCTGCGGGAACTGGTCGTGGGCGTCTGCCTGGTCGTCCTGCGCCGCAACGGGTTCCTGCCGCCCGACGTCACCTACGCGGGCAAGGCCGCGACCTTCGTGCTGATGTACGCCTTCCCCCTCCTGCTGCTCACGCAGGGCGGCTCCGCCGTGGCCGCCGTCGCCCGCCCGTTCGCCTACGCGTTCACCGCCTGGGGCTGCGTGCTCTACCTGTGGTCGGGGGCGCTGTACGTGATCCAGACGATCTCGGCGGTCCGGGGTGCCGCCCGCACACGCCTGATGTAAGACTTCGCGCGAGATCCGCGCAGTGAAGGCACGAAAGGGGACCGCAGTTGTCCGCTCCAGAAGAGTTGCGCTACACCGAGGAGCACGAGTGGGTGGCCAGCGCCGCCGGTGACTCGGTCCGGGTGGGGATCACCGAGTTCGCGCAGGACCAGCTCGGCGACGTGGTGTTCGTCGAGCTGCCCGAGGTGGGCAAGCAGGTCAGCGCGGGCGACGTGTTCGGCGAGGTGGAGTCCACCAAGAGCGTCTCGGAGCTGTACGCGCCGCTCGACGGGGAGGTCGCGGCCGTCAACGACGCCGTCGTCGAGTCCCCCGAGCTGATCAACAGCGACCCCTACGGCGAGGGCTGGCTCATCGAGCTCAAGGTCGCCGATCCGGCCACCGTCGAAGGCCTGCTCGACGCCGACGCCTACCAGGCGCTGACCGCCGGATAACGCCCGGGACTTGGGGGAGCCCCAGCGCCTGCGACCGATCAGACACGGTACGTTGGCAGCACACGTTCTTCCGGTAACACTTCAGTGGTGAGGAGAGCTCAGGTGAGCACGAACGACGGACCCGGCGTTCCCCCGGAGCAGTCTCCGGAGCGGACCTCGGTCTTCCGGGCCGATTTCCTGGCGGACGCGGAGGGCCACGAGCCACCGGCGCCCGAGCCTTCGGTCGCCGGCGTCGACGCGCTGCCGGCGGGCTCGGCACTGCTGGTCGTCAAGCGGGGCCCCAACGCGGGCTCGCGGTTCCTGCTGGACCGCGACACCACCAGCGCGGGACGGCACCCCGACAGCGACATCTTCCTCGACGACGTCACGGTCTCCCGCCGGCACGCCGAGTTCCGGCGTGAGGGCGGCGAGTTCGTGGTGATCGACGTGGGCAGCCTCAACGGCACCTACGTCAACCGCGAACCGGTCGACCAGGCCGTCCTCGCCGGCGGGGACGAGGTGCAGATCGGCAAGTTCCGCCTGGTCTTCCTGACCGGCCCGGGGCACGGGGGCCAGGGGGCACGGTGACGGCTGCCGGGCGGCCACAGCGCGAGGGGCTGAGCATCGGGGCCGTACTGGCGCAGCTGCGCTCGGACTTCCCCGACGTCACCATCTCCAAGATCCGGTTCCTCGAGTCGGAGGGGCTGGTGCGGCCCGGGCGCACGCCTTCGGGCTACCGGCAGTTCGCCCCGGCGGACGTCGAGCGCCTGCGGTTCGTGCTGTCCGCCCAGCGGGACCACTACCTGCCGCTGAAGGTCATCAAGGAGCAGCTGGACGCCGCCGACAGCGGTGCGGCCGGGCCCGAGGTCACTCCGGTCCGGCTGCCCCGCAAGCTCGTCTCGCTGTCCTCGCCGGCCGGGGACGCGCTGCCCTCGGCCGAGGACTTCGCGCCGGGGCGCGAGGTCCGGCTGACCCGCGAGGAGCTGCTCGAGCAGGCGGGTGTCGACGCGGGCACGCTGGCCGAGCTGGAGCAGTACGGGCTCGTCCGGCCGGGGCCCGCCGGCTTCTACGACCCGGACTCGGTGCTCGTCGCGCGCACCGTGCGGGCGATGACCGAGTTCGGCATCGAGCCGCGGCACCTGCGGGCGTTCCGCGCCTCGGCCGACCGGGAGGTCGGCCTGCTGGAGCAGATCGTCACGCCCGTGTACCGGCACCGCGACGCCGACGCGAAGGCCCGCGCCGACGAGATGGTGCGCGAGCTGGCGGCGCTGTCCGTGACCCTGCACACGCTTCTGGTCAAAGCGGGCATCCGCGGTGTCACGGGCGGCTGAGTGCGGCCCCGTGCCCTGTCCCGGTCGGTAATGACACAGTTTCATGACTCTTCCTATCGCCCCGGATGCCGTACCGTTGGTTGTGGGTTGCCGGACACCGAACGTGCTTGAGGCACATGCGAACTAGCGAGCACAGCGTCCACCGGGCGGGTAGCGTCGAGGATGTCGGCGCGGGCACGGCCGCAGGGCGCTGCAGCCCGCGCACAGGAGAGGGAGGCGAAGTCCGATGAGCGAGATGCGCGTCGTCGGCGTGCGGGTCGAGCTGCCCGCGAATCAGCCGATCTTGCTGCTGCGGGAGACGGAGGGCGAGCGCTACCTCCCGATCTGGATCGGATCCGTGGAGGCCACGGCCATCGCGCTCGAACAGCAGGGCGTGCGGCCGGCGAGGCCGCTGACGCACGATCTCCTCAAGGAGGTCATCGGCGCGCTCGGGCGGGAGCTGGAGCACGTCGTGATCACCGATCTGCGCGAGGGCACCTTCTTCGCGGAGCTGGTGTTCGACGGCAACGTGCGCGTTTCCGCGCGCCCCAGCGACTCGGTCGCGCTCGCGCTGCGGGTCGGGGTGCCGATCCACGCCGTGGACTCGGTGCTCGAAGAGGCCGGCCTGATCATCCCCGACGAGCAGGAGGACGAGGTCGAGAAGTTCCGCGAGTTCCTCGACTCCGTCTCACCCGAGGACTTCCGCGGGGCCGACACCTGAGCCCCCGTCCCGCCGCGGACAGCTGATCCGGATGACGGCTGAATAACTGGTCGGGGCCGCCGCGCGTCGCGTTGACCAGTGGGGCCACCACGCTTACCGTCTAAGGCGGTAAATCGCCAAGGTGCAATTCCCCCCGGACCGGGGTGCACGCCGCGGTTCGCCGGCAGGGGTTCCGCTCCCGGGACCCCGGTGCTTGTTTCGACCGGCCGCCCGGCCGGGCGAGGGGAGGCATGCGTGGTCGACGAGAGGCCGATCAAGGCGGTCGACGGAGAGCAGGGTGAGCTGTTCCCTGATTCGTCCCTGCCGGATGAGCTGGTCGGTTACCGGGGGCCCGCGGCCTGCCAGATCGCCGGGATCACCTACCGGCAGCTCGACTACTGGGCCCGCACGAAGCTCGTCGCCCCGAGCATCCGCACCGCGCACGGCTCGGGTTCCCAGCGCCTGTACTCCTTCAAGGACATCCTGGCGCTCAAGATCGTGAAGCGTTTACTGGACACGGGCGTCTCGCTGCAGAACATCAGGGTCGCGGTGGACCACCTGCGGGCCCGCGGGGTCGCCGACCTGGCGAAGGTGACGCTGGTGTCGGACGGCACCACCGTGTACGAGTGCACCTCGCCGGAGGAGATCGTCGATCTGCTGCAGGGCGGGCAGGGCGTGTTCGGCATCGCCGTGAAGGTCCCGATGCAGGAGATCAGCGGCACGATCCACGAGTTCCCGGCCGAACGCGCCGACGGCGGGCACGTCGAAGCCGTCGTGCCGGACGAGCTGAGCCAGCGGCGCAACGCCCGCCGTACGGGCTGAAATTACCTGCGGGTAGTGTGGAGCCCGCAGTCGCCGAAGCCGCGCGGGAGAGACCGAGCCCCCACCCGGGCCCGGCGCCGAAGGAGCAACTCCTCCCCGGAACCTCTCAGGCCCCCGGACCGCGCGGACGAGACGCCTCTGGAAAGTGGGTCCCGGCCACAACCCGGAACTCCGCCGACGGTGCAAGCCCGGCCCAACGCAACGGGTGAACCTCTCAGGCGCCTTCACGGCATGGACAGAGTGGGGAGGCCCGGACACCAGCTTGGTGTCCGGGCCTGTTTCTTTTCCAGGCTCAGCCGCTGGTGAGCCCGGCCGCCTTGAAGTCGGCCTGCTGGGCGGGTTCCCGCAGGTAGTCGCGGAAGACCTGGGCCGCGCGGGCCTGCACCTCGTCCACCGTGGCACCGGCCAGCCCGAGGAACGGGTAGTCGGCGGAGGGGGCGTTGGCGACCGACTCGGCGGGGGAGCCGACCATGCCGGGTTTGGTGGTCTGCAGCTGGTCGACCCAGTAGGAGTTCTCGGGCACCCAGGCGGCGGGCAGGCCGCCGATGGCCGCGAGGTCGGCCTTGCCGGTCAGCGCGTCGAGGACCTGCTGGGACGGGATCGCCCGCACCTCGATGTGGACGCAGTGGGCGTGCACGACGGTGTTGGCCTGGTTCCACCGGTTCGCGGCGGCCTCGACGGGTTTCTGCGCGGTCGGCGTGACCACGACGGACATCGTCGAGTCGCCCTCGGTGCAGGCGTTGGCCTGGGCCTCGGCGCGGCTGTTGACGGTGTTGTTGGCCCAGCTCCAGCCCAGCAGCCCGACGACGAGCAGCACGACGAACACCCCGGCGACGATCGGCCACTTCGCGACCTTGCGGCGCCCGGCGACCTTGCCCATGGCGCGGTGCGTGCCGGTGGCGCTGCTGCGGCCCTCGGAGACGACGCGGTGGCTGCCCGTGGTGGTGCTGCGGCCCTCGGACACGGCGCGGTGGCTGCCGGTCGTCGTGGTGCGGTTTTCGCCGGTGTCGGTGGCGCGGACGGGGCGGTGGCTGCCGGTGGAGGTGGCGCGGCCCTCGCGGGTGCGGAAGCCGCCCGTGGAGGTGGAGCGGCCTTCGGAGACGGCGGGGTGGTTACCGCTGCGCGTGGCACGGCCTTCGGTGGGGGTGCCGCCGACGGCGGGGTAGTTGCCGCTGCGCGTGGCGCGGCCTTCGCCCGCGGCGCGGAAGCTCCCGCTGCGCGTCGAGCGGTCCTCGGTGCGCGCGCCGCCGATGGCGGGGAAGTTGCCACTGCGGGTGGCCTGGCCTTCGGTGGGGGTGCTGCCGACGGCGGGGAAGTTGCCACTGCGGGTGGTCTGGCCTTCGGTGGGGGTGCTGCCGATGGCGGGGAAGTTGCCGCTGCGGGTGGCGCGGCCTTCGGCGGGGGCGTCGCCGATGGCGGGGAAGTTCCCACTGCGGGTGGCCTGGCCTTCGGTGCGGGAGCCGCCGATGGCGGGGAAGTTCCCACTGCGGGTGGCGTGGCCCTCGGCCGGGTAGCCACCGCTGCGCGTGGCGCGGCCTTCCGTGGGGTGACTGCCGCTCCGCGTGGCGCGGCCCTCCGCGGCGGAGCCGCCGACCGCGGGGTAGTTCCCGCCGCGCGTCCCGCGGCCTCCGGTGCCATCTACTGCCGGGAAGTTCCCGCTACGAGCGCCCCTGCCTTCGCCGGGGGCGCCGTCCACCGCCGGGAAACCGCCGCTGCGCGTGGCGCGACGGTCCGTGGGGGAACCGCCGACCGGCGGAAAGCTGCCGCTGCGGGTGGCCCTGCCTTCACTAGGAGTGCCGCCTACCGCAGGGAAGTTCCCGCTGCGCGTGGCGCGGCCGGGCTCACCGAAGGCATTGAAGCCATCGGGCTCGTCGGCCGGCTCGGGTGCGGGGTGGCGGAGGCCGACCGTCGTGCGGTTGGCCTCGGAACGCCCTCCGGGCAAGGGAAAATCAACTTCGTCGGTCACCACGGGGATCGTGCGCGTGCGCTCGTCGACGGGAGGAACGGGGCGCTGCGGGCGGTTCAGCGCCGGCTGTCCTGGCCGCATCGGTGCACGGCCGTACTGCGGCTGCCTCGGATGCGCGGCGTTGCCCGGTCCGCCCGCCGGCCGCCGCGGCTCCTGCGGTCGCTCAGGGAGGCGAGGAGCGGGATCGTCGTCCCGGCTGTGACGCCCCATCGGGTAGTCCCTTCAACTCTGCGTGCATAGTCGGCAAACGCGTTCACCCTAACAGGGGTAGAGCGTTAGGAAAACGTGATGCGTCTGTGAGGGCGAAAAAACTTACCGTCACCACACAAAAGATCAAGAAATCAGTTGTGAAGCGAAAGTAAGTAGTGGCACTGCGCTATCAGGCTGTTGCGCAGCGGGGCCGCTCGGCGGGCGAACTCGCCCTGCAGCCGGGCGTATTCGGCGCGCCCGGACGGGGTCTCGATGCGCACCGGCTCGTACCCCAGCGCGGAAAGATCGTAGGGACTCGCCCTCATGTCCAGTTCGCGGATCTCCACGGCGAGTTCGAAGCAGTCGGCGAGCAGTTCCGACGGGACAAACGGATCCAGCTTGTAACAAACCTTGTAGAGATCCACAAGCGCTAACCTACAGGCACCGGCCAGCGACGACCGGCTCACCGAACGGGGCAGCTACCACCCGGGCCTGAGAAACCCGGGAGGCTCCGTGAGCGGCGAGGGAGCCGGGCCATAAGGCCCTGCCCGGGGCGATGCGAGGACCCCGGCCGACGAGGTCGGGCGAGCGTTCGGAAGATGTCTCGGGCCACCCGGCGCAAGGGCTGTCCGACCCGTGACGACAGAAAGGACTAACGCCATGCTCACCTCAGACCGCCTTGCCGCCGCCGAGGCCCAGGAATTCACCGAGGTACTGGCCGATAGCCCGTGCCGACTGTTCGCCGGGGTCACCCGGGACGGTTCCGTGTGGGAATACCGGTCGATCATCGTTCGAGACGACGCCGACCTACGCCGCCCGGTCCGGGAACGGCTGGACCGCGACGGCTACAGCCTCACCGAGCAACGCGAGTACGCCGACCCGGGCGTCATGTTCGGCCGGGCGGTCGAACGGGTCTACAGGTAGTGACCGACCGATGAGCGGCCCCGGGGGCGCGGATACCGCCCCGGGGCCGTCCGTATTCAACCAGAGAGGACGTGGGCGCACCGTGTGCGTGAACAACCACGATCCGGACCGGACCGAGGTCCGGCCGGACGGCCGTCGAGTCTGTCTCGACTGCCAGGCGAAGTACCAGGGCCGCGCCAATCGCGGCCGACGAGTCAACCAGTCCAAGCGCGACGAACGCCGCGCAACCCGTGCATGGGAGATCGAGCGTGTCCGAGTTCAGCCTTGAAAAGTTCTCCGCAGACTTGAACCGTGACCACGGGTGCTCGCCCGTGGTCTTCCGACCCCCGGCGGAGGACGACTACGGCGGGCAGTACGAAGCATGGTTGGCCGGGGAGGCAACCGCAGAGCGCGCCGTCTCTGGTGGCGTCCCGGAGTTCGAGTTTCGTAAGGCCGTGCTCCGATCGGACATGCCGACTACGCGGAAGCTGGTTGCGCTCGTTGTGGCCAGCTACGCGACACCAAGCACCGGCGACGGTGCTCACCCGAAACAATCCACTGTGGCCAGTCAGGCGTCACTGGGAACCGACAAGGCGGCCAGGGTGCACATGCGGGCACTGGAGGAGTCCGGGTGGCTCGTGGTCACCAGACGCCTACCCAAGGGCGTCAAGGTGTACCGGCTCGCGATTCCAGACCGGTCCCTCAAGACCGGGGTTCCCCAGGACCCCGGTCCCCCAGGACCGGTCACTCCGGGCGCCCAGGACCGTTCTAGACCGGTCCCCCAGGACCGTTCTCATATAAGGACCCAATGAAGGGATCCCCTAAGGATCCCTTCCTTTTGGCTGTAGAAGGGGTTGCTGTCCGGCCGCTTCGAGGCGGCCGGTACCTGACCGATCGCACGGCCCAAACGGGGGGCCGTGCTCTCTCCACAGAGGATGGATCCGTGGGCGGCCCATGGAGGCCGCCCCAACGGGCCGCCTGAAGGCGGCCCTACAGGGGATACCCGAACGATCGCACGGCCCAACGGCCGGGCGCATGTGGTTCACACTCACCGAACCGCGCCGTGTTGCGCCTGCCCAAACGCAACACCTTTCTCCGGTTGTAGGGATGGTTGTTGTGTATGACTCTCGTCACGCCACTGTTCCGTTTCCCCTGGTCAGCGGATCGGCCCCAGCCGGGCCGATCCCCCGTTGTGCGCCGATCGGAGATCTCACGGGTCTTAGTAGTTGCCAGGCGGGAGGGAGGAGGGAGGGCCCTGAAAGGGCCCGACCGACGACCGACCGACTGGCACCCGTAGCCGGACCCCTTGAAGGGTCCGGCCGGACAGATCAGGGGGCCGCCCTGAAAGCGGCCCCTAGGACAGACCAAAGGGCCCGCTCGAAAGCGGGCCCAAGGGACAACTACTAGGCCCGCCTCAAAGCGGGCCATAGGAGAACTACTAGGGCCGCCTCAAAGCGGCCCAAGGGAGCGCGCGCGTACGCGCGCTTAGGGGGTACCGGATGCCTTGGGCTACGTCGGACCGTAGGCCCAGGCTCCCCGGCGTCTGTTCCTCTCCGGACGCTGGGTCGAGAGCGCGCTAGGGCCACAGGAGCGCGCGGGGGTCGAGCGCCGGTCCGAGCTGGTCACTTGGTCCGGCGCTCCCCCCGAACACCAACAGATCTTCCGTGCACGCCGGGAGCGGCACGGTGGCGCGGTCCGGGCTAGCCACCCGGCCGTGAGTTCCTTACTGAGTGCGGACGCCCTCGTCCCGGTCTCGGCCGGGCGGGGGCTTTTCCGTGTCCCACAACGCCCTCCCTGGAGGAGACCGAAATGACCAAGCCCAAGACCAAGACCTTCGACGAGTTGCCCGAGTGGGCGCAGCGGTGCATTCGCCAGCTCCGCAAGGACGTTGCTCGCTACCGGACCGAACGCAACACGCTCCGCGCAGCGCTTGAGGCGCTGCTGACCAAGGGCCCGCGCGCGGACAGCGCGCAGACCAAGACCCCGCAGAGGAACCACCGATGAGCGAGACTCCGACTGACCAGACCAGCACTGAGACCCCCACAGAGGCCCCTGAGAGCCTCTCTGAGGCGTCTTCCCTCTCCGAGAGTGTAGAGACACCGGAGACGGGCAATAAGGCCGCCAGGGAGGCAGCTAGGTACCGGACCCAGCTCCGTGAGACTGAGGCCGCGCTAGCGGCGGCTCGGGCCCAGGTCGAAGCGTTCCAGTCGGCCGAGGTTCACCGGCTGGCCGGTGAACGGCTTGCGGAGCCTGGCGACCTGCTGTCCCTGTCGGGCAAGACACTCGCCGACTTCCTCGCCGAGGACGGGACCGTGAACGCCGACTCCGTCCGGTCGACCGTGGCCGAGCTGCTGGCAGCCCGGCCGGGCCTCCGGAAGTCGGATCCGGCCGTGGATCCCTCGCAGGGCCTCGGGGCCAATGGCCCCTCACACGCCGCTTCGTGGGCGGATCTGTTCAAGCAGAGCAACGGCTACTGACGCGCCCACACGTACCAACGAAAACAGCCTCGCCCCTCACGGGGGCGGGGCTTTTTCATGCCCACCAAAGGCTTTCCGCTCACTGCTGCGCCGCCCGTGGCGGCCGCGCTGAGCACGTAGCGCCCGTGGCGCACCTCGTGGCCTGACCCGTGGTCCGGCCTGACCGAGCTGCCAGCAGGCAGCGAGCCGCGCGCCTACAGCGCGCAGACCAACCGACACCACCACCCCAAGGAGTTCCCCATGACCGTCGTTCCCGACAACACCGCATGGTACCCGCAGGACCACGGCGCCCTGATCGACAACGCCGTGAAGAACCAGGCGATTGCGGCCAAGGTGCTGACGCCCGTCACTTGCGCCGGGCACACTATGGGCTTTCCGGTGCTGGAGGCTGACCCGGACGTTTCGTGGTACGCGCCCGGCGCCGAGATCTCGCTCACCGACCCGGAAACGTCCGAGCTGATCGTCACGCCGAAGGCCGTCAAGGGCCTTACTAAGATCGCGAACGAGTCGATCGCGGACAGCAACCCGGCCACCGCCGAGGTCGTCGGCCGAGGGCTGGCCCGCCAGATCGTCGAGAAGATCGACAACGCGTTGTTTGCCGCATCGGCCCCGGCGAACGGTCCGCAGGGCCTGCCGCTGCACACGCCGACGACCGTGCAGGTTCAGGGCGGACTCACCGCGTTGACCGACGAAGACCCGTTCGTCACCGCGAAGTTCACTGCGCTTGAGCTTGGCGCCGAGCTGTCGGCGTTCGTGCTCGCCACCGACGTCGCTATGTCGCTGGCGACCGTCAAGGTCGCGACCGGCGACGCCCGTCGCCTGCTGGACAGCGACGACGAGGGCAACCTGAGGATTGCGGGCCTGCCCGCGTACGTCTCCCGTCACGTTGCGGCCGGTGAGGCCTACGGGCTCGACCGCAGTCAGAACTACCTCGTGATCCGCCAGGGCACCTCGGTTGAGACCGACCGGTCCGGCGCGTTCACCTCGGATAGCACTCTGGTGCGTGCAGTGATGCGCGCCGAGTTCGCGATCACCAACCCGGCCGGTGTGGTCCGTCTGGTGCCTGCCGGTTCATGATCCCTTCCTGAGATTGGCCCCCGCTTCCGGGCGGGGGCCGTTCTCTTGTGCCCCAACACATCTACAACAAGTTAGAGGAGACCCCATGCATACCCCTGCCCCTGTCGAGACTCCAAAGGTGACCGAGCGTCTGCGAGAGCTGGTCACGGAAAGCGGCCTCGCTGGCGTCGAGTTCGCCCGTCGTGTCGGTGTCTCACACCAGAGTCTCCACCTGTACCTACGGGGTTACAGGGTCCCGCGTGCGGCCACCGCGCAGCGGATCGCCGATGCGTGCGGAGTTGAGGTCGCATGGCTGCTCGGCGGTGACGCGTAATGGCCTATGCCACCCCGCAGGACGTGGCAGACCGGTACTTCCGACCGCTGGACCCGGACGAGGAGCGCGTCGTCGCCGCCCGACTCGAAGACGCCGAGCGCCTCATCAAGGCCCGCATTCCCGACCTAGACGCCAAGGTAGCCGCTGGCACAATCGACCAGGGCACCGTCGTCATGGTCGAGGCGGACATGGTGCTCCGGCTCATCCGGAACCCGGACGGCTACACGTCCGAGACCGACGGCAACTACTCGTACACCATCAGCGCAGCGGTCGCGTCCGGCACCTTGGAGGTCAGGCCCGACGAGTGGTCGCTGCTGGGCATCAGTGGCGGCGTTTTCGTGATCGCTCCCCGGCCGCGCATGCCTTGGGAGCGGCCGTAGCAGAGTTTCCGGCCGGTTGGCCGGTGTCCCTGTCCACCCAACACACGAAGGGAGGGACTGTCTGGGCCGTAGGCGAGACGCGCACACGGTCGCGTCGTAGTTGGTGCTTCAGCCCGGCGCCGGGGTCGTAGCCGCGCCGGGCACTGGGCCGTCCTTCGTCTGCCGGGGCGGCCTTTTTTCTTTTCTTCCAGACAATCGAGGGGAAGTTGTGTCCACAACGGACGTACGCATTGCGCGTATCTTGGTCTGCGCCGAGTGTCTGACCTACCGACCGACACGCTGGTTTCCGGATGTTCCAGAGGGTGGCCGCGCGATCGGACCGGGCGTGATCCACCACGCCGGGAGCCATGCCGTGTTCGCTGACCGCGACACGTACCGGCTCGTCGTCGGCCCGGGCTCCCACGACCCGAGGACCGATGTTCACCGCGACCCGGCCGACGCGGGTCTGACGAAGGTCGACGGGGTGTGGTGCCGTGGCTAGGAGACCGACCGGGGTGCCCTGTGCTCGGGAGGGGTGTAGCGCCGAGCTGTCGCCGTTGCAAGTCAAGGCTGGGCGCCCGTATTGCTGCTCGCTGTGCGAGTTGCTGGCGGCCGAGTTCGACCGCGCCGAGGCGATGTGCAGGGACCAGTACACGTCACCGGAGGCTGAGGCACTGCTCACCGACGCGTGGACAGCGCTCGTTGCGGCCGGTGACGCTTTCGCCGAGTACCGGCAGGCCGTACAGGCCCTCTCGCGTCTGCGGGCCCTAAGGGATGTCTCGTAACCCGGTGGGCGGCTGGCCGGTCCGGTAGTTGATCATGTTG
>NZ_BAABIB010000042.1:0-13815 GCF_039542405.1 Amycolatopsis dongchuanensis | reverse complement strand
GGCACGACCTCGCGCGGCTGCGGCGGCGCAGTCTCGCCCAGCGGCGGCAGTGCGATCACGCGCGGCGGAGGCGGGCGCGGGCTCGCGCGGCGGAGGCAGGCACGGCCACGCCCGGCGGCGGCGGTCTCGCCCGGCTGCGACAGGCACGGTCACTCCCAGCCGCGACAGGCACGGTCACGCCCGGCAGCGGCGGCACAGCCCGCGCGGCTTGAGCAGGCACGATCTCCGGCCGAGACGGCACATCGCACCCGCGCTGAGGCGGCCACAGTCCTCCCGGCAGCGGCGGCACGGTCACGCCCGGCCGAGGCGGGCACGACCTCGCGCGACTGCGGCAGGCACCATCTCGCCCCGTGGAGGCGGGCGCGGCTCGCCGGGCACGATCACGCCCGGCTGCGGCAGGAGCGGCCTCGCCCGGTGGAGGCGGCCCAGCCTCGCCCGGGCTGCGCCGGTGGGGTCGCGACCGACGGACGCGATCCCGTCACGCGGGGCTGTGGGGGCACAGTCACGGCCCGGCTGAGGCGGGAGCAGCCCGGCACGGCTGAGGCAGGCACGACCCAACCCGGGCTGCGGCTAGCCGCCGCCCGCCCGAGCCGCCCTGCGGGCCACGCCTACCCCCGCGACAGGACCGGCACGCCCCCCGCCCCCGCGTCCCGCCACAACCCCCACCAAACCGAAATCCGGGTGAGCCCGTCGCTCCGGTGCCCGCCGCACCCCACCCGGCGGGTACCGGAGCGGCGGGCGGTCTACGTGCGCACCACCGACTGCCCCGCCGGGCGCATGAGCAGGCCACGGTCGTAGGCGATGGCCACCGCCTCGGCTCTGCGCGTCGCGCCGAGTTTGGCCATCACGCGGGACAGGTGCACGCTCACCGTCTTCTCGCTGATGTACAGCTCCTCCCCGACCTGCCGGTTCGTGCGGCCGAGCGCCACCCGCTCGAGCACCGCGCGCTCGCGTTCCGTCAGCGGGTCCACCGTGTCCCGCCGCGGCGCCGGCGCCTCCACCGCCACACCCGGCAGCTCGATCCGCGCCCGCCGCGCCAGGTCGCGGACCGCGTCACGCAGGGGGAGCGCCCGCAGCCGCTCGGCCGTTTCGTGCGCGCCGGCCAGCTCCTCCGCCGCGCGCCCGGGCTCACCGACCGCGAGCAGCGCCTCGGCGTACTGCCACCGGCACACGGCCTGCTCGTACACCGCGCCGTAGCCGAACTCCGCCACCGCCCGCGCCCACAGCTCCGGATCCGGCTCGCCCACCGCGCACCGCGCCGTCGCCTCGGCGCGGGCCAGCCACGCCCGGCCCTCCGGCCCGAGCGAACCCGACCGCGGCCTGCCCAGCGCGACCGCCTTGCGCACGCGCGCGATCAGCTCCTCCCCCAGCTCCACCGCGGCCGACACGGCGGGCTCGTCACCCCTGAGCCGCCCCGCGAGCGCCTGCGCGGCGACCGCCGCCAGCGCACCGGCACCCAGCCGGATCCCGCTCAGCCGGTACCCCTGGTCGAGCGCGTCGAGGAAGTCCATCGCCTCGCGGGCCCGCTTGACCGCCAGTTCGTGATCGCCCTGCCAGTACGCCAGCTCCGCGCCCGCACCGCCGGCCGCGATCGCCGTCAGCGGCTCCGCCCGCCAGTGCGGCCGCAACTCCGCCAGCAACTTCCCCGCGGGCCCGAACTGCCCGCGCGCCACCACGATCGGCAGCCACGACGCCGTCATCCGCGCCGTCAGCACGCTCGAAACCCCGCGCGCCGGCGCCCCCGTCACCGACTCCGACGGCCAGTCACCCGACTGGTAGCGCAGCAGCAGGTGCCGCGCCCGCAGCTCCAGCCCGTAGGCGCTCCACGTCAGCCCCGTCTCCTCGGCGCGCCTGATCCCGCGCTCGTACGTCCCGATCGCCTGGCCGATCTCGCCGTGGTCCTCGTAGCTGAACCCGAGGTGGCACAGCGCGCGCAGTTCGACGTTGGGCGCGTCCGCCTCGCGCGCCTTGCGCCCGGCGTCCCGCAAGCGGGCCCGTGCCTCCTCGAACTCGCCCGCGTTGTCGTCGAGCGCGCCGAGCGTGATCAGCGCCGAGGCCTCCGCCCCCGCCGAGCCGACGGCGCGCCCGTCCGCCACCGCCGTCTCCGCGCTCTGCCGCGCCTCCTCGTACCGGTCGATCGCCCGCAGGATGGCCGCCCTGGTCGCCAGCACCCACGCCCTGGTCTTGCTCGGCTTCGCGTCCGCCACCAGCTCCCACGCCTGCCCGATCGCTTCGACCGCCTCGTCGATCCGGCCCTCGACGTTCATCAGGGACTCGGCCAGCCGCCGCCACGTCTTGACCGCACGCTCGAGATCGGTGTCCGCCCGCAGCTCCCCCACCGCCGAGCGCGCGTACGCGATCGACCGGTCGGGCTCCCCGGACGTGCCCGCGAAGTAGGAGGCCTCGGCGAGCAGGCGCAGCTCGTCCACGTCCTGCGGGCGCGCCGCGGCGGGCACCGCGTCCCAGATCTCCAGCGCCTGCTCGACGTGCCGCAGCGCGGCGCCGGGCGCGCCCAGCCGCTCCGCCTCGTCGGCGGCGAGCAGCAACGCGGGCAGCGCCGTCGTGAAGTCACGGCTCTGCAGGCTGTGGTACGCCAGCTTCGCGTCGTGCCCACGGCCCTGCGGGATGCGCTGGATGCGGGCCGCGTACGCGGCGTGCATCCTCGTGCGCTCGCCCGGCAGCAGATCGCCGTACACCGCTTCCTGCAGCAGCGCGTGCCGGAACGTGTACCCACCCTTCTCCACCACCAGCACGTGGTGCTGCACGGCCTCGCGCAACGCTTCGTCCAGCTCGTCCTCCGCCAGCGCCGCCACCTCGGCGAGCGCGGCGTGCGAGACCGACTCGCCCGCGACCGAGATGGCCCGCAGCACCCGGCGGGCGTCGGGCGACAGGCGTTCGAGCCGGGCGAGCAGGACCTCGGCGAGCCCGGCCGGGAGGTCTTCGTGGTCCTCGCAGGAGGCCAGCAGCTCCTCGGCGAAGAACGGGTTGCCCTCCGAGCGCTCCACGACGCTCGCGATCACCTCGGGGCTCAGCGGCCCGTCGGCCAGCGCCTCGACGAACGCCCGCGCGTCGGCCTCCTTGAGGGGGTGCAGCTCCACCTGCGTGACGGCGGGCAGCCGGACCAGCTCCACGAGCATGCCCCGGAGCGGGTGGCGCCGGTGCACGTCCTCCTCGCGGTAGCTCGCCACGATCAGCAACCGCTGCGCCCGCAACCGGGACAGCAGGAAGGACAGCAGGTTCCGCGTGGACCCGTCCGCCCAGTGCAGGTCCTCCAGCACGAGCAGCACCGGCCGGTGCGCGGCGATGTCGGTGAGCAGCCCCAGCACCGCGTCGAACAGTTGCAGCTGCCCGAGGTCCTGCTCCGGGCGCGGCCGGTACGGCACCTCGTGCTCGGACGTGACCGGTACGTACTCCGTGTGCGCCAGCGGCCCCGGCTGCGCGAGCGGCAGCATCCTGGCCAGCGCCGGGCGGCTGCGCACGGCCTCGGCCACGACCGGGTCCTCCGCGGTGGCCAGCGGGCCGAGCGCCTCCGCGAACGGCAGGTACGGCAGACCGCCCTCCCGCACGTCGAGGCAGCGGCCGGTGAGCACGAGCGCCCCGCGGCCGTCCGCGAACTCGGCCAGCTCCGTCAGCAGCCTCGTCTTGCCCACGCCCGCGTCACCCGAGAGCAGGACGGCGCCGGCCTCACCGCGTTCGGCGCGGGTGAAGCCGGCGCGGAGCCTGCGCAGCTCGTCGACACGTGCGACCAGGGGGATTCCGGAACCAAGACGGGGCACAAGACGCATTCTGTCCTACCCCACCGACAGTTCCGGAACGGTTTTCGTCCCGCCGTCAGCGAACAGCGGGAGATGTCCGGAACGTCCCGCTCCGCGGTACCGCCGCGAAGTGTTCTCGCCCACCCCTTGGCCTCCCTCTCGCACGTCGTCGCGGTGGTCTAACGCGCCCGAG
Organism: Amycolatopsis dongchuanensis; assembly: GCF_039542405.1. Taxonomy (NCBI): domain Bacteria; kingdom Bacillati; phylum Actinomycetota; class Actinomycetes; order Pseudonocardiales; family Pseudonocardiaceae; genus Amycolatopsis; species Amycolatopsis dongchuanensis. Next base: position 9,867 of record NZ_BAABIB010000042.1, on the reverse strand, counting down.
CCCCGGAGAGCACCGCTTCGTCCCGGCTCGGGCGCCGCTGCTGGGGTACCTTCACCTCCGGCATCCTCCTGCCCAGCCGCCACCGGCGCCGCTTGCCACCGGCGGGCCAGGCCTTGTGCAGCTCCTCGGTCCGGTACGCCACCTCGGCCTGCACCGCGTCGAAGATCCAGTCGTTGCGCATGGGGTCCCTCTTCCACTCGTCGTACTTCCGGTGAGCTTCAGAGTCGTCCTGAGGCCGGTGGCGCGGCATCGGTCGATCACGCAGTCCGGGTACGAAAAAGACCCCTTACCCCGCCTTGCCCCTGCTCGGCGGTGTAAGGGGTCTCTGGAGGGCTCAGGCGCGGCCGACGACGGTCAGCAGGCCACGCCACCCCGACGGGGAGACGCTCAGCGCGCCCGCGTCACGGTCCTTCGAGTCCCGCACGCCGACGCGCTCGGCGAGCAGTGCGACCTCGACGCAGTCGTTGCCGCCGCCGCTGTAGCTGCTCTTGCGCCAGGCTGCCCCGGGAAATTCAACTTTCGCCATAGCTCCCCGCTCCTCACTTTTCACGCGGTGGTGTTTCTCCGGCTGGAATACCCCGCCGTCAGGCGGAATATCGTTCCGCGGCTTGGGCGATCAAGGCTAGCGAGTCGTCCGGTTTGAGCGCCGCGGCACGCAGATGATCGAACATGAGTGAATAACGTCGAACGTCGGGGGGCAGTTCGAGAAAGAAACCGCCGGACGTGCTGTCGACGTAGACGACGTCGGGGTCGGCCTGCTCCGGAAAACCGAGGATGAGGAACGGGCCCTCCATACCCGGATGCGCCCCGGCCGTGAACGGCACGACCTGGATGGTCACGTGCGGTAACTGCCCCAGGTCCAGCAGCCGCTGCGCCTGCTTGGCCATGACGTCCTTGCCGCCGACCTCGCGGTGCAGCACGGCCTCGTCGATGACGGCCCAGTACTCGGGCGGGTTGGGGTCGGACAGCAGCTGCTGGCGCGCGGTGCGCGCGGCCACGCGGCGCTGGATGTCGGACTCGTCGGCGTCCGGGCGCATCGCGCGGATGACGGCCCTCGCGTACGTTTCGGTCTGCAACAACCCCGGTACGAGCAGCGCCTGGAAGGCGCGCAGGGAACTGGCGTCCGCCTCCAGCCCGACGAACGTCCCGGTGAACACCTCCTTGTAGGCGTGCCACCAGCCGGGCTTGCGGGCTTCACGCGCCAGCTGCACGAGCGCCTCGCGCTCGTCGCCGGTGATGCCGTACAGCTCCAGCATGTCCCTGGCGTCACGAGGAGTGACACCGACGTGGCCGGTTTCGATCCGGCTGACCTTCGACGCGGAGCATTCCAGCTTTTCGCCCACCTCGTCGATGGTCAGATCCGCGGCTTCGCGTAACCGGCGCAACTCGCTCGCCAGCCGCCGGCGGCGAATGGTGGGACCCTGACCCCGTTTCACCTGTCGCACCTCCGCTTGAGTCCGCGCCATTCCCCGGTCTTGTCGTCAGCGCCGTACTACATCTAACCAGCCGATTCTCCCCGGAGCCGGAGCCCGACCCCTACCCGAACGGGTTACTTTCCCCGGATCGGTGTACTGCAATTTGCACTCTGCGGATGTAGGGTGGCATCCTGCGTCCGTTTCGGGTGATCCAGGACACCGGGACGAGGCGGCTCCCCCAGGAGGCGGCGTGCCCGACACCGAAACCCCGACCGATCCCCTGCCCGCCACCGTGCACCAGCGGCTGGACGAACTGGCGCGGCTGGCGCGGCAGTCCGACGCGGACAGGGCCATCGCACTCGCCCGTCGGGAGATCCCTCTTCTGGTGCAGGCGTTACGGTCCGTGCTCGCCGCGCACGAGCCGGACCAGTCCGGCCGCTGCCCGGTGTGCGCCGGGCCCGCACGGCTGTCGTTCCGGCGCCGCACGCCGACGCCCTGCCGGGCGTACCTGGCGGTGCAGCTCCGGCTGGGCAAGCTGGAGTCGATGGCGGGACGGCGGGCGCGGCCGCGCCGCCATCGGGCGACGCATCTTCACTCCGTCAGCTGAACGAGATCAGCGGACGCGAAGCAGCCCCTCCTGCACGACGGTCGCGATGAGCGTGCCGTCCGCGGCGAAGAAGCGGCCGGTGGCCAGCCCGCGGGCGCCCGAAGCCGACGGCGAGGCCGTGTCGTACAGGAACCACTCGTCCGCGCGGAAGGGGCGGTGGAACCACAGCGCGTGGTCCAGGCTCGCGCCGTGGACGTCGTCGAGCTCCCAGTACACGCCGTGCCGCGCCAGCGGTGAGTCCAGCAACGTCATGTCCGAGGCGTAGGTCAGCACGCAGACGTGCAGCAGGTCCTCGTCGGGCAGCGTGCCGTCCGCGCGCATCCACACCTGGTTGCGGGCCTCGGTGGTGCCCTTGCCGCGGGTCAGCCACGGCGGGTCGTTCACGTACCGGATGTCGATGGGACGCGGCCGGCGCAGCATCTCGGTGCCGGGCAGCTGCGCGATCCGCTCGGCGTACGTCGGCAGCGTCTCGGGCGCGGGCACGTCGGGCATCTCGTCGGCGTGCTCCAGGCCGGGCTCGGCCTTCTGGAACGACGCCGACAACGCGAAGATCGCCTTGCCGCGCTGGACGGCGACGACCCGCCGCGTGGTGAACGAGCGGCCGTCGCGGATGCGGTCCACCTCGTAGACGATCGGGATGCTCGGGTCGCCGGGCCGGATGAAGTACGCGTGGAGCGAGTGGACCTTCCGCTCCTCCGGCACCGTCCGGCCCGCGGCGACCAGCGCCTGCCCCGCGACCTGCCCGCCGAACACGCGGACGGGCGAGTGCGCGGGGCTCACGCCGCGGAAGATGTTCTCCTCGATCTTCTCGAGGTCGAGCAGGTCGATGAGCTGGTCGAGCACGGCCTGCCCGCCCAGCCCCCCGGCGCTGTCGAGCCCCGCGGCGGCGTCACGCGCCAGTTCGGTCATAGGACGCACATTATGCGTGGTCGTCCTCGCCCAGGCGGTGGACCCGGATCAGGTTCGTGGTGCCGACGGTCCCGGGCGGGGAACCGGCCACGATGACGACGAGATCGCCCGGCTGGTACCGGCCCATCTCCAGCATCGCGTGGTCCACCTGCTGGATCATCTGGTCCGTCGAGTCGACCTTCGGCACGATGTGCGTGATCGTGCCCCACGTCATCGACAGCTGGCTGCGGACGCTCTCCTCCGGCGTGAACGCCAGCAGCGGCAGCCGCGTGTGCAGCCGCGCCAGGCGGCGCACCGTGTCACCGGACTGCGTGAACGCGACCAGCGCCTTGGCGTTGAGCCGCTCGCCGATGTCGCGGGCGGCGTAGGAGATCACGCCACGCTTGGTCCGCGGCACGTGCGACAGCGGCGGGACGGTCGGCGAGTCCGTCTCGACGGCCTCGACGATGCGGCCCATCGTCTTCACGGTCTCGATCGGGTAGCGCCCGACGCTCGTCTCACCGGACAGCATCACCGCGTCGGCACCGTCGAGCACCGCGTTCGCGACGTCGGACGCCTCGGCGCGGGTCGGCCGCGAGTTGTTGATCATCGAGTCGAGCATCTGGGTCGCGACGATGACCGGCTTGGCGTTCTCCCGCGCGATCTGGATCGCACGCTTCTGCACCAGCGGCACCTGCTCCAGCGGCAGCTCGACGCCCAGGTCACCGCGGGCGACCATGACCCCGTCGAACGCGAGCACGATCGCCTCGAGGTTGTAGACCGCCTCGGGCTTCTCCAGCTTCGCGATGACCGGCAGCCTGCCCCGGCCGGAGCGGTCCATCACCTGGTGCACCTGGTCGATGTCGGCCGGCGAGCGCACGAACGACAGCGCCACGAAGTCGACGCCCAGCTCGAGGGCGAACTCCAGGTCCTCGATGTCCTTCTCGGACATGGCGGGCACGGACACGTCCATGCCCGGCAGCGAAACGCCCTTGTTGTTGCTGACGGGGCCGCCCTCGGTGACCTCGCAGACCACGTCGGGGCCTTCGACGGACTTGACGACGAGGCCGATGTTGCCGTCGTCGACGAGCAGCCGGTCACCGGGCTTGGCGTCCTTCGCCAGCCCCTTGTAGGTGGTCGAGACGCGGTCGTGCGTGCCGGCCACGTCCTCCACGGTGATGCGCACGACGTCCCCGGTGCGCCACTCGACCGGACCGCCCGCGAACGTGCCGAGGCGGATCTTCGGGCCCTGCAGGTCGGCCATGATGCCCACCGCGCGGCCCGTCGCCGCGGCGGCCTCACGCACCATGTCGTAGACCTGCTTGTGGTCACCGTGACTGCCGTGGCTGAAGTTCATCCTCGCGACGTCCATCCCGGCGTTGACGAGGGCCCGCACTCTTTCCGGAGTGGCGGTGGCGGGGCCTAGTGTACAAACGATCTTCGCGCGTCGGGTCACGTTCATACAGCGTAGCCCCTTGTGGCCGATCCGTCTGTACCGATCCCGAGATCGAGTCAGCGCCGGGGTTTTTCGCTCACCCCTACGTGGTCGCGTGCCCACTCGTTGAAGTCACGCAGCTGCCGCCACGCCTTGCGCACCCGATCGAGGCACGCCCGTTCGTGCAGCGTGTCGTCGGGTTCCCAGCTGCGGATGGCGTACAGCGAACGGTGCTTGAGCAGTTCGAGCCGCGGGTGGTCCTCGGCGAACCCGCGAGGCCGTGTCCGCAGGACGTCACCCGCGATCCGCCAGCCGGACCGGCGGAGTTTGGCGAGAATTCGTTCGAGCGCCGCGCCGTGCACCTCGGTGTCCACGGCCTGGCGGAAGCGCGCCAGCTGGTCTGACTGGAGGTGGAAGCAGCCGCCGCCGGCGCGAAGCCCCTCGGACGACAGCTCGACGTAGTACGCGCCGCCGCCCCGGCCCTGTTCGACCACCGCACCGCAATGCGTCTTGTACGGCGTTTTGTCCTTGGCGAACCGCACGTCGCGGTACGGGCGGAAGACCTTGCCCTCGCCGAAGCCGGGGCCGAACTCGGGGGTGAGCTCGGCGAGCAGCGCCTCCATCGGGGCGCGGACGTGCTCGCGGTACAGCGCGAGGTGGTCCTCCCAGTAGGCCTTCGAATTGTCGGCGAGCAGGCCGTCGTAGAACTCGACCGCGTGCTCCCCGAATCCCACGAACTCCACGCGGACACCGTAGTCACTCCGACAGTCACCGGGTCGGGGGACGCGGGGTTTCGCCTCCCCCGCACGGCGGGAACTGCTTGCGGGTCCGAACCGAACGGAAGGGAGCGGACGAGTGAATCTGTTCGACAAGGCCAAGGAAGCGCTGGGCCAGCACCCGGACAAGGCCGACCAGGGGATCGACAAGGCCGCCGACGCCGCGAAGGGCAAGTGGGGCGAGCACGGCGACCAGATCGACCAGGCCGCCCAGAAGGCGAAGGACTTCGCCCGCGGCCAGGGTGAGCAGGGGCAGCAGCCGCCACCCGCGTGAGTGCCGAGGGTGAGCGGGCCGGAAGACGTCCCGAAGGTCTTCCGGCCCGCTCGCGGTGCACCGCTCAGCTGCTCATCGCGGTGATGAGTTCGCCGTTCGCGGTGTCACCGGACAGTTCCCAGAAGAACGCGCCACCGAGCCCCTGGTTGCGGGCGTAGGTCATCTTGCCCGCGATCGTGGCCGGGGTGTCGTAGCTCCACCATTCGTTGCCGCAGAAGGCGTACGCCGTGCCGGCGACCGTGCCCGTCGAGGGGCAGCGGGTCTTGAGCACCTTGTAGTCCTCGATGCCCTGCTCGTACTTGCCCGGAGCGGGCCCGCTCGCGCTGCCGCCCGGCGCGGACTGCGTGACGCCCGTCCAGCCGCGGCCGTAGAACCCGATGCCCAGCAACAGTTTGCTCGACGGCACACCCTTCGACTTGAGCTTCTGGATCGCGGCGTCGGAGTAGAAGTTCGCGGTGGGGATGCCGTTGTAGGACGTCAGCGGCGAGTGCGGGGCGGTCGGCCCGCTCGCGGCCCACGCGCCGAAGTAGTCGTAGGTCATCACGTTGTACCAGTCGACGTACTGGGCCGCGCCCGCGTAGTCCGCCGCGTCGATCTTGCCGCCCGACGTGCCGTCCGCGGTGATCGCGGCCGTCACCAGCTTGCCGCCGAACTTCGCCCGCAGCGCCGCCATCAGGTTCCGGAAGGCGTCGGGTCCGCTGGTGTCGCAGGAGAGCCCGCACGCGTTCGGGTACTCCCAGTCGATGTCGATGCCGTCGAAGACGCCCGCCCAGCGCGGGTCGTTCAGCAGGTTGTAGCAGGACTCGGCGAAGGCGGCGGGGTTCTGCGCGGCCTGGGCGAACCCGCTCGACCACGTCCAGCCGCCGAAGGAGTAGAGCACCTTCAGCCCGGGGTGCATCGCCTTGAGGCGCTTGAGCTGGCCGAAGTTGCCGCGCAGCGCACCGTTGTCCCACGTGTCCGCCACGCCGTCGACGCTGGTGTCCGCGGTGTAGGCCTTGTCATAGGCGGCGTAGGTGTCGCCGATCGCGCACTGGCCGTTCGTCACGTTGCCGAACGCGTAGTTGAGGTGCGTCAGTTTTGCCGCCGAGCCGCTCGTCTCGACGTTCTTCACGTGGTAGTTGCGGTCGTACACGCCCCATTCGGTGAAGTAGCCGAGCACCTTGCCCACCGGGGCGGACGAGGCGGGCGGGGTGAAGGTGACGGTCATCAGCGCCGCCGCGAGCACACCCGCGGCGGCGAACAGTTTGCGGTTCCGGAACATGCATCCTCCCCGGCCGGACGAGCAGGGACGAACAGCACGTTAAGTGGACTAGACCATTAGCTCAATGGTCCGAACCAGAATTCCCGACGAAAGTCGGGTCAGTTTTCCGGTACCGGCTCGAACTCCACGCCGGTGGCGGCGGCACGGCGTTCGCCCCACTCGTAGAGGGCCTGCAACGCCGGGCCGAGCGAAAGCCCTTCGGCGGTGAGGCGGTACTCGACGCGCGGCGGGCGCTCGTCGTGCGTGGTGCGGGCGACGAGTCCGTCGGCCGCCAGCTCCCGCAGCTGCTGCGTGAGCACCTTCTCGCTGACGTCCGGCATCCGCCGCCGCAGCTCGCCGTACCGGTGCACGCCCTCCTTGAGGTGCGCGAGGATCACCGGTTTCCACTTGCCGCCGACGACTTCCGGCTCTTCGAGACGTTCTACACCAAGGTGCTCGCGGACGACCTGCTCGAACCCGTGTTCCGCGACATGGACCCCGGCCACCCGCGGCACGTGGCCGACTGGCTCGGCGAGGTGTTCGGCGGGCCCGCGCGCTACAGCGGAACGCGCGGCGGGCACGCGCACATGATCAGCAGGCACCAGGGCCGCGGCATCACCGAACCGCAGCGGCGGCGGTGGGTCTCGCTGCTGATGGACGCCGCGGACGAGACGGGCCTGCCCGCCGACCCCGAGTTCCGGGCGGCGTTCGCGGGCTACGTGGAATGGGGCAGCAGGCTCGCGGTCGTGTTCTCCGCCCCCGGCGCGGCACCGGCCACGGACGAGCCGGTGCCGCGCCGGGACTGGGCTGTGCCGCCCTGGGCGCCTCAGCCGAAGAAGACCTCGGCCTCTTCGTAGCGCTCCTGCGGCACGGTCTTCAGCTCGGCCGTCGCCTCGGCCAGCTTCACGCGCACGATGTCGGTGCCGCGCAACGCGACCATCACACCGAAGTCGCCGTCCTGCACCGCGTCCACCGCGTGCAGCCCGAACCGCGTCGCCAGCACGCGGTCGTACGCGGTCGGCGTGCCACCGCGCTGGACGTGGCCGAGCACGACCGCGCGGGACTCCTTGCCGGTGCGCTTGGCGATCTCGTCGGCGAGCCAGGTCCCGACGCCGCCGAGCCGGACGTGCCCGAACGCGTCCTTCTCGCCGCTGGTCAGGATCTCCTCGCCGCCCTCGGGCAGCGCGCCCTCGGCGACCACGATGATCGGGGCGTACATGCGCTCGAACCGGCGCTCGACCCACTCGACGACCTGGTCGACCGAGAACGGCCGCTCCGGCACCAGGATCACGTTCGCGCCGCCGGCGAGCCCGGAGTGCAGCGCGATCCAGCCCGCGTGCCTGCCCATGACCTCGACGACGATGGCGCGGTAGTGCGACTCCGCCGTCGTGCGCAGGCGGTCGATGGCCTCGGTCGCGATGTGCACCGCGGTGTCGAAGCCGAAGGTGTAGTCGGTGGCCGCGAGGTCGTTGTCGATCGTCTTGGGCACGCCCACGACGCCCACGCCGTCGTCGGTCAGCTTCTTCGCGACACCCAGGGTGTCCTCGCCGCCGATCGCGATGAGCGCGTCGATCCCCTGGTCGGCGAGCGTGGCCTTGATCTTGTCGACCCCGCCCTCCTCCTTGTACGGGTTGGTGCGCGAGGAGCCGAGGATCGTGCCGCCGCGGGTGAGGATCTCCTCGACGTCGTCGAGGCCCAGCGGCCTGGAGTCGCCGGTCATCGGGCCGCGCCAGCCGCTGCGGAAACCGACGACCTCCCAGCCGTTGGCCTCGATCCCCTTGCGGACGACCGCCCGGATCACCGCGTTCAGGCCGGGGCAGTCGCCGCCACCGGTCAGCACCCCCACTCGCATGGGAACCAGCCCTTTCGAAAGTTTGTCCTGGATCACACTTGTGGGCGCCAGCGTAGCCAAGCCCGGCCTTGATCGGTCAAGCGGTGCACCGCTTTGGTAGGGTCGTGTCCGTGCAGCGGTATTTCTGGTTTAGCGGGCCGGCCCTGGGTGGGCCAGCCGGCGAGATCGCCGCGCGCTGAACCAGCCACCCACGAGCCGGAGAACGAAGACCGGCTCGGTGGCAGCACACGGCGGGCCGGTCGCGAAAGGACCGAAACCGCCATGCAGATCGCCGCAGGCCCCGCGGAAACCCCGGTCGCGCTCGACGACCAGCGCACCGTGAGCATGAGCCCGCTGCTCTCCCCCGCCCTGCTCCGCCAGGAGCACCCGATGGACGCGGCCGTCGCCAAGACCGTCGCGCAGGGGCGCGCCGCGACCGTCGACATCCTCAACGGTGACGACGACCGGCTGCTCGTCGTCGTGGGCCCGTGCTCGGTGCACGACCCGGAAGCGGCCGTCGACTACGCCATCCGGCTCGCCGAGAAGGCCGACGCGCTGCGCGAACAGCTGCACGTCGTGATGCGCGTGTACTTCGAGAAGCCGCGCACGACGCTGGGCTGGAAGGGCCTGATCAACGACCCCGGGCTGGACGGCAGCTACGCCGTCAACCAGGGGCTGCGGATCGCCCGCAAGCTGCTGCTCGACATCTCCGCGCTCGGCCTGCCCGTGGGCTGCGAGTTCCTCGACCCGATCACCCCGCAGTACATCGCCGACACCGTCAGCTGGGGTTCGATCGGCGCGCGGACCGCGGCCAGCCAGGTGCACCGGCAGCTGTGCAGCGCGCTGTCCATGCCGGTGGGGATCAAGAACTCCACCGAGGGCGACGTGCAGGTCGCCGTGGACGCGACGCGCGCGGCCGCGGCGAGCCACGTGTTCCCCGGGATCAACGCCGACGGCCTGGCCGCCCTCGTCACGACGGCGGGTAACCCGGACTGCCACGTCATCCTGCGCGGGCACAGCGGCGGCCCGAACTACGACGCGGAAACCGTGCGGGACACCCTCGCGCGGCTGCGGGCGAGCGGCCTGCCCGAGCGGCTGATCGTCGACGCCTCGCACGGCAACAGCGGGAAGGACCACGTCCGGCAGGCGGGCGTGGTCCGCGAGCTGGCGGCCAGGATCGGCGACGGCGAGCGCGGGATCGTCGGCGTGATGCTGGAGAGCTTCCTCGAGGCGGGCCGCCAGGATCTGGTGCTGGGGCAGGCGTCCGAGCTGACCTACGGGCAGTCGATCACGGACGCGTGCCTCGATTGGCCGATGCGGGCGGAGCTGCTGGACAAGCTGGCCCGTCCTGTCGCGCGCCGGTGAGCGCGGGCACACTGGGCGCGGCGCGCGGAGGAGCGT
>NZ_BAABIB010000041.1:9559-31089 GCF_039542405.1 Amycolatopsis dongchuanensis | reverse complement strand
GAACATCCTGCACCGCAAGCAAAGCCGACACGCCAGCCCATTCTGAACTGTTCACTAAGGCGGACGACGTCGGGTTTCGCCGCGCTGGGCTTGTGCTGGGTGGCGGGTCTGGTGGCGTTCCTGCTGCTGGTGCGGTCGGGCGTGGTGCCGGGCGAGACCTACGGGGCGTGGTTCACGGTGCTCGGGGCGTGGCAGATGATCTGGTACGTCGCGTTGCGCGGCTGGCCGTTCGCCAGGATTCCGCGGCGGCCGGTGCGCCTGCTGACGGCGAACGTGGCGGTCGTGGCGTGTGCCTGGGGCACGTACCTCGTGGGGGCCCAGGTGGCGGAACCCAGCCGGATCACCGCCGTGGCGGGGGCGTGCATCGCGTCGGTGCTGGTGGTGTCGATGCTGTTCGAGGCGTGGCCGGCGGTGCTGCTGACGCCACTGCCCGGCCGCACGCTGGCGCTGGTGGCCGTGGCGGTGCTGACCGTGGTGCTGTCGTGGTTGTTCCGCGTTGTCGCGGAGGCCGCAGGCGTGTCCCAAGTGGACGGTTGGGTCACCCATGCGCTGCTGAACTCGCTGAGCCTGGCGGTGATCCTGCACGTCGCCGTGTGGCGCCGCGTGCTGGGACCGGCACTCCGGCGGCCCCAGCACGCGGAGGTCAGGCGCTGATGCTCGTCGGCGCCCGGGTGCCGTAGTTCCTGGCGTACCCGTTCTCGACGCCGACGAGGAGTTCGACGACCTCGAAGTACTTGTCCCAGAACGGCGTTTCCCGCAGCGCCTCGACGACGAGCTGGTACGACTCGTGGTCCTGCGCCTCCCACATCCACACGTCGGTGACGCCGGCCGAGTAGAACTCGGTGTCGAAGAAGCGCGACCGGACTCCCCGCGCCTTGCTCTTGATCACGGGTACGACCTCGTTCTCGAAGGCTGCCACGCGCTCCTCCACGGTGAGGCGCAGCCACTCGGGCGTCGTCTTGACGAGCATGAACGCGGTCACGTTGGCTTCGAACTCGGACATCGGTTCTTCCTTTCAGACGTAGGTGCCGAAGTCTTCGGCGAGCGTCGGGCCGCTGGGGACCCAGCCGAGCAGCGCACGCGTCGCGTGCCGAAGAACCGGTGCAGCCGGCCGAAATGCTCACCGGCTTCGTCCGCGGTAAGGGACACGACGGGCAGGCCGAGCACCTGCCCGATGGCGGTCGCGATGGCGCGGGTGGGGATCGCGGCTTCCGCGCTGGCGTGCAGGACCGTGCCCGCCGCGACCTTGTTGTCGAGCGCCAGTCGCACGACCCGCCCCGCGTCGCTCCGGGAGATCGCCGCCCAGCTGTGGGTTCCGTCGCCGATGTAGGCCGATTTGCCCTTGGCGCGGGCGATCCCGACGAGCCCGGCCATGAACCCGTTGTCCCCCGGGCCGTGCACGGTGGGCGCGAACCGCACGACGACCGTGCCGACCCCGCGCTCGGCGAATTCCAGCGCGAGGTTCTCGCTGCCGCCTCGCGACGACTCGACGCCGTGGAACGGCGAAGGGTCCTGCTCGGTGGCGACGCGGCCGGGTGCGATGGAGTACAGCCCGGACGCGAGGACGAACGGCCGGTACGAACCAGCGAGCACCTCTCCGATCGCCTGCACCGCCGGGCGAGTGCGTCCGCGGAGGCGTCCGAGCGGGCGAGCCCGGTGATCTCGTGACCCCCTTCGAGGAGGTGGTCGACGGTGGCGGAGCCGATCCAGCCGGTCGCCCCGGTGATGAAGATGTGCATGGTCAGGACCCTTTCCTGGTTTGCGGGACGACGAGCGCCCCGAGGACGAGCACAGCCACCCCGATCACCAGCAGCCCCGAATCCGCGGCCGAGACGAACGCGGCCACGACGTCCGGAGCGCGTCCGGGTGCTTCGGCGAGTGCCTGTGCCACGGTGTGCGCCCTGCGGAGGTCCGGGGGCAGCGCGGCGGTGAACCGCGCGGTGAGCACGGTGCCGATGACCGCCACGCCGAGCGCGCTGCCGAACTCGCGGGTGGTCGCTTGCAGCCCCGTGCCGACGCCGGCCTGCGCCGGGGGCAGTGACCCGGCGATCACCCCGGAGAACGTCGGAAGCGCCAGCGTCACCCCGATCCCGGTCATGACGAGCCACGCCGCGTAGCCGAGGTACGGCGTCTCCGTGCCGGTGAACGACAACCCGAGCAGCCCTCCGCCGACGAACAGGAACGCGAGCGCGACGGTGGCCATGAGGCCGATCCGCGCCGACAGGCGCCCGACGTGCCGTCCGCCGAGGATGATCGGCAGCGTCAGCGGCACGATCCCGAGTCCGGTCAGCAGCACGCCGAACCCCTTGCCGTACTGGAGGAACGACGCGTTGACGTAGAACAGCGCGAACATCCCGAAGAAGATCACGGTCATGCCGAGGCACGCCCCGCGCAGGCCGCGGAGGCGGAACAGCCTCGGGTCGAGCAGCGGGTGCTCGACCCGCAGTTCGACGATCGTCCACACCGCGAACAACACCGCGGCCGCGACGAAACCGATCACGACGACGGGGCTGCCCCACCCGGCTTCCGGCCCCTGCACGATGCCGAGCAGCAACGCCACCGACGCGGCGACGAGCAGCACCGCGCCGAGCGGGTCGAGGCGGCGGTCGTGCCGTGGCGACACCGGGGCGATGCGCCCCACGACCGCGGCGAGCACGAGCGCGACCGGCACGACCGCGGCGAACAGCCAGCGCCACGACCCGCCGGTCAGCACGGCACCACCGCCGACGTTGCCGATGACCCCGCCGATGCCCGTCATGGACGCCCAGGTCGCGATCGTCGGACCCCGGCGTTCGGCGGGCACGGCGTGCAGCAGGACGGCCAGCGTGTTGGGCAGCACGGCGGCGGCGCCGATGCCGGTGACGGCGCGTCCGGCGAGCAGCACGGCGACGTCCGGTGCGATCGCCGAGACGAGCGCGCCCGCCGCGAACAGCACCAGTCCGGCCAGCAGGACTCCCTTGCGCCCGAAGCGGTCTCCCGCCGCGCCGCCGGGGATCACCAGGCAGGCGAAGAAGACCACGTAGGTGTCGACGATCCAGACGAGCGCCGATGCGGACGGGTGCAGCGTGCTCGCGGCGAGTAGGGGCACCGCGAGGTTGATCGCGGCGACCATCCCGACGACGAGCACGACGCACGTGCACATGAGGGTGAGCAGGCCTCGTCGGGTCTTTTCCGGTGTCATCAGGTTGAGCGGCATGGGATCGACGGTAGGAATCCGGCGGGTGCTCGCGCCACGCAACTTTGGCAAGGAGTCTTTGCGTAGGATGCAACTGTGTACGGGGACCTCGACCTGAACCTGCTGCGCGTGTTCGACGCGGTGCTCCAAGAGGGCAGCGTGACCGCCGCCGCCGAGCGCCTCCACCTGTCCATCCCGGCGACGAGCCGCGCGCTGGGCAGGCTGCGGCGGGCGATGAACGACCCGATCCTGGTGCGCGCGGGACGGGGGATGGTGCCGACGCCGTTCGCGCTGCGCACCGCGCCGCGGGTGCGTTCGCTGCTGGACGAGGCGTCGGCGTTGATCAGCGCCGATCGCGAGGTCCCGGTCGCCGAACTGAACCGCACCTTCACGATCCGCATCAACGACGGTGTGGCGGCGACGCTCGCGACGGCGGCGGTGGAGGCGGTTTCCGGGGCCGCTCCGGGCGTGACACTGCGCTTCGTCGCGGAGGGCAACGAAAGCACGGAGGCCCTGCGTGACGGTTCGGTCGACCTCGATATCGGCGTCGGCGAGCCGGGTGCGCCCGACCTGCGGACGGCCCCGCTGTACCGGGAACGCCTGGTGGGCATCGTGCGCGCCGACAGCCCGCTGGGGCGCCACCGCCGCCCGACGCTCGCGCAGCTGTGCCGCTACCCGCACGTCTCGGCCTCACGCCGAGGCCGGTCCCGCGGGCCGCTGGACGACGCGCTGGAGGCTGCGGGCCTGCACCGGCACGTCGCCGCCGTGGTGCCGACGTTCGCGGTCGCCGTGCTGCTGGTCGCGTCGAGCCACTACGTCGGGCTGGTCCCGTCGCGGCTCGCGGAGCAGTACGGCCCGCCGCTGGGAATCCGCCCGTTCCCGGTGGGGGTCGACCTCCCGGCGGTAGACGTGCGCCTGAGCTGGCACGCCCGCCTCGACGCGGACCCGGCGCACCGGTGGCTGCGCGACACGATCCGGGCGGCGGTGGGCTGAGGAAACCAGGGATGTTCCGGATGTGCCGGAGTGGCGGCGGTGGCCACACTCGGTCCCGTGCACCCGACCACGCTTCGCCTACCCGAGCCCACCGGCCCTCACCCGGTCGGCGCGACGGCCCTGCACCTGGTGGACCACAGCCGCAACGATCCGTGGCTGCCGGTGGACCAACCGCGGGAGCTGATGCTCACCCTGTGGTTCCCCGCCGCCGCTCCCGGGCACCGGCGGAACGGCTACCTGACGCCGCTGGAGTCGGAACTCGTGCTGCGGGCCGGTCGCGTGGTGGGGCTGCCGCCCGGCATCCTGAGCACGACGCGGACCCACGCCTACGACGACGTGCCGATCGGCGACCGCACCGGTCCGCTCGTCCTGCTGTCGCCCGGCTTCGGCAAACCCCGCGCCACCCTCTCCGGCTTGGCGGAGGAGCTGGCGAGCCACGGCTACCTCGTCGCGGGGAACGACCACACGCACGAGAGCGCGGCGACCACCTTCCCCGACGGCCGCCTCGCGACCTGCCTGGCGGGGAACTCCGGGCGTGAAAAGGCTTTCTGGGAGAAACTGGTGGCGGGCCGCGCCGCTGACGCCTCCTTCGTGCTCGACGAGCTGACTCGCGACCTCGCACCGTCCGGCGTCGCGATGGCCGGTCATTCCGTGGGCGGCGCGAGCGCACTCACCGCCGTGTCAACGGATCCGCGGATCCAGGCCGGTGTCAACATCGACGGCTCCGTGCACCCCGAGCTGGTCGAACCCGGTCTCGCGACGCCGTTCCTGTTCCTGGGGCGCGCGGCGCAGTACACGCGGGGCAGCGGACCGGCCGCCGACACGTGGGAGAGCGCGTGGACGTTGCTGACCGGCTGGAAGCGGTGGTACACGGTGCGCGGCGCGCTGCACGCCTCGTTCACCGACATCGGCCTGCTCGCGGAACAGGCTGGCCTGGACGCGGGCGCGGCCTTGCCGGCGGAGCACGTCGCCCGCCTCACGCGCGACCACGTGCGGGCGTTCCTCGACCTCCACCTGCTGGGGAAACCCGTGCCACTGCTGGATTCCGGGGAGCTCGTGCACGGCTGAGCTCCGCCGCGGCGGGCAAACGCCCTGGACCAGTCCTGGGCATCACCCCGGCCCGCACAACGTCAAGGGCACCGCCCGCTTCCTCGCCTACCGCGACTGGGCGGGGATGCGGGTGCGCTGCCGGTAGGGATCAGTGCCGGGACACCCTCCTGACAGGATGGTGCCGTGCCGACGATCAGTGTCATCAGCGCCGTTCACGCCGGTGCGCGTGATTACCTCGCCGACGCTTACGAATCGCTGGTGAAGCAGGAGTTGCCCGACGGCTGGAGCTGGGAGTGGTGCTTGCAGGAGGACGGTGACACGGGGCTGGCCGAGCGCGTCCTGCCGCCGGACGAGCGGGTGCTGATCGGTCACGGGCTGCCCGGCCGCGCCGCCGTCGCGCGCACCATGGCGCTGACCCGCGCGACCGGCACGGTCCTGCGCACCTTCGACGCCGACGACGTGCTCCTGCCGGGTGCGCTCGCCCGGGACATCGCAGCGCTGGGCACAGCGGCCTGGTGCACGTCCGCCGCACTCGACCTGCTGCCCGACGGGACGACCGTGCCCGGACCGTACGACCCGCCGGACGGCCCGGTCGAACCCGGCCGCTTCCTCGCCGAGCAGCGCGAGGACCGCCTGTCCGTGCTCGCGGCGACGTTCGCGGCCCACACGGCGCTCGTGCGGGCACTCGGCGGCTGGCCCGCGCTCACCGGCGCCGAGACGATCGGTCTCCTCCTCGCGGCGGAGGCCGTGGCACCGGGCGTGTTCATCGCCGAGCCCAGCACCTTGTACCGCACGCACTCCACGCAGACCACGGCGTCCGGACGCTATTGGCGCGCCGAGGAATCCGCCACCCGCCTCGACGCCGTCCTGGCGCGGGCGGAAGCCCTGCGCGAGACGGGGTGGCGGTGGCGCCCGGCGCGGTACAGCTGAACCGCTGGTGTCCGGAAGGGACGAAGCGCTAGCGTGACCCCTGATCAACCAAGCAGGGGGAGCCCTTCCATGACCTATCCGCCGCAGCCTGGGCAGCCGGGACCGTACGACCCGCAGCAGCAGTACCCGGGCCAGCAATATCCGCAGCAGCAGTACCCGGGCCAGCAGTACCCGCAGCAGCCGTACCCGCAGCAGTGGGGACAGCAGCCCCAGCAGCCGTACCCGCCGCAGCCCGGCTGGGGCGCGCCGCAACCGGGTGGCGAACCGCCGCGCCGCACCAGCAAGGGCCTCATCGCCGCGATCATCGCCGGCGTGGTGCTGCTCGTCGGGGGCGGCGTCACCGCGATCGTGCTGCTCACCGGCGGCGACGACGACAAGCAGCAGGCCGCGCCCGCGCCCCAGCCGTCGTCGAGCGCGCCCGCGTCGCCGAGCGGCAAGCGCACCCCCAGCAGCTCGTCGGGCAGTTCCGCGGGCAAGGCGACGCCGGAGGAGCTGCAGGACGCGATCCTCGACGCCTACAACACGCGTGTCGTCTCGAAGTTCCCGCCGTTGTCGTGCGTCCCGATGAGCGCCAGCGAGACCCAGGAGCTGCAGTCCATCCTGGACAAGGTGCCGCCGCAGGTGGTCTACTCCGCCGCCGGTGCGCCGCAGGTCACCGGTACCACCGGCACGCTCACTCTGCAGGCTTCGGCCGCAGGCAACTCCCGTTCCTTCCCGATGCCGATCAAGAAGTCCGGCTCCGGCTGGTGCATGAGCGGCTGAGCGCCGGAAAACCCGTTCCCACGGAGGTGTCCCCTTGACCGTCGCCTACGTCGCCGTCGCGGTGCTGCTGTCGATCGCGCTCGTCGGTTCCGGCATCGCGAAGCTCACACGCGCCGACCAGGTCGTGACCAGCCTGACGGGCATCGGGGTGCCGCTGGGGCTGTTCCCGTTCCTGGCCACGTGCGAGTTCGCCGGCGCGGCCGGGCTGCTCGTCGGGATCTGGTGGCCGCCGCTGGGCATCGCCGCGGCGATCGGCGTGGTGCTGTACTTCGTGGGCGCGGTGGGGGCGCACCTCCGCAAGCGGGATTTCGGTGGCCTGTCCGCCCCAGTGGTCCTGCTGCTGGTCTCCGCGGCCGCGCTCGTCCTGCGGCTGCTGTCACGCTGAGTCGAGCGTGGGCGCGGTGATCTCGCCGAGCCGCCCGGTGACGTCCCACTGCGCGGCCGCTTCGACGAGTGCTGCTTCGCCCGGCGCGCGAGCCCGCTTCGGCGCGAGCGCGAACCCGGCCAGTGCCGGCAGCCGCACGGGACCGTGGGCGACCAGGCGGGTGGCGACGCGCGCCGGGGACCGCCCCTGGCTTTCCAGCGCCATCACCCGCCGCAGGTCCCGCATCCCGGACCCGTCGATCCGGCTCGCCGCGACGCAGACCACCAGCCGCCGCACGACAGCGGGGTGGTCCAGCGCCAGCTGGAGTGCGGTGGTCCCGCCACCCGAGACCCCCATGACGTCCACCGGCTCGCCGAAGCGGCTCGCAACGCCGTCCCGTGCCACGCCGCCAGGTCGGCGACCGTCATCCCGGCCGGAGGTGCCACCGGGCGGTGGATCAGGTGGACCGCGCGCCGCGGTCCCTTCGCGAGGGCCGCGGCCGACCAGGCCGCCGAGCGCGGTACCCGCTGGGACAGGTCCGCTCCCCGGCCCAGCCCGGGCAGGACCACAAACCGTCGTTCAACCGTTCACCGCGCACGTCCGGAGAACGGCGCCCCGGGCAAATGGCTCCGTCCTGCGACCCCTGTCACTCTGAGTCATTCCGACGCCCGTGACACCTTGTGATCATCGAACGCGTGTTCTAATGTCGGGAGATGCCGGGCCGGCCGGGGGAAGCGGCCGGCCCGGCGTCGGCGTCAGGGGTAGGGAGAGCACGTGGAGCGGCCGCCGTGGGTGCGTTCGGTGTCGCCGCCGCGGCGGGTGTGGGTCCAGGTCCGGCGCCTGTTCAGGCCGAGTGTGGACGACTACGGCCCCCGCAACCCCGCCGCCCTGCGCGTCGAACCCGAGGTGCCGGGGATGCTGCACGAGTGGATCCAGCGCGAGGAGGGCGGCTGGCTCGGCATGGTCACCTTCCAGCTCGTCTCCGCCGACGAGCAGTGGTCACTCACGGTCACAGTTCCGGTACCGGCGCAGCTCATCCGTCGCCGGGGGATGACGCGCCGTGATCGGCTGCGCGACGAGCGCCGTACCCACGGGTAGTGACGTTGCGCACGCCATCGGGGGCCTGGCGGCGTGCGCCCCGACAATGGAGCGATGCAGGAACCGTTGTTCGGCTCCGTGGACGAGGTCGTCGAGCGGCTGGCCGCCGTCGGCTACCTGGCGTCCACCCCCGTCGCGACCACCGTCTACCTCGCCGACCGGCTCGGCAAGCCGCTGCTGGTCGAGGGGCCCGCGGGCGTGGGCAAGACCGAGCTGGCCCGCGCGGTCGCGGAGGCCACGCGCAGCGACCTCGTCCGGCTCCAGTGCTACGAGGGCATCGACGAGGCCAGGGCGCTGTACGAGTGGAACCACGCCAAACAGCTCCTGCGCATCACGGCCGGCCGCGACGAGGGCTGGGAACAGGCGCGCGACGAGGTGTTCAGCGAGGAGTTCCTGCTGCCCCGCCCGCTGCTCAAGGCCATCCGCAACCCCGACCCGACGGTCCTCCTGATCGACGAGACCGACAAGGCGGACGTCGAGATGGAGGGCCTGCTGCTGGAGGTCCTCGGCGACTTCCAGGTCACCGTGCCCGAGCTCGGCACGATCACCGCGGCGCGCCGCCCGTTCGTCCTGCTCACCTCCAACGCCACCCGCGAGCTGTCCGAGGCGCTCAAGCGGCGCTGCCTGTTCCTGCACCTGGACTTCCCGTCGGCGGAGCTGGAGCGCGACATCGTGACGCTCAAGGTGCCGGAGCTGGACGCGCGGCTGACCGAGTCCGTCGTGCGCGTCGTCGGCGCGTTGCGGGAGCTGGAGCTGCGCAAGGCGCCGTCCATCGCGGAGACCGTGGACTGGGCGCGCACGCTGCTCGCGCTGGGCGCGGAAACCCTCGACGAGGAGGTCGTCGAAGCGACGCTCGGGGTGCTGCTGAAGTACCAGAGCGACCACCGGAAGGCAGCCGCCGAGCTGCGGCTGGACCGGCTGACGGCGTCGTCGTGAACGCGCTGGCCGGCCGGCTGGTCGAGTTCGTCGGTGCCCTGCGGGAGCACGGGATCGGCGTCGGGCCGGGCGAAACCGTCGACGCCGCCGCGGCTGTCGACGTGCTGGGGCTGGCCGACCGCGAACAGCTCCGCGCCGCGCTCGCCGCGACGCTGCTCCGCCGGTCCGGGCAGCGAGCCACCTTCGACGCGTTGTTCGACCTGTACTTCCCCGTCGCCGTGGGATCCGCCGAAACCGCCGCGGAAACCACGGACCTGGCGGAGCTGCGGGAAGCACTCGTCGAGGCGCTCGCGCACGGCGACGCCGAACGCATGCGGGCGCTCGCGGCCGCCGGGGTCGACGTGTTCGGGCAGTACGGCTCGTTCGGCCAGGGCGGCCAGGGTGGCCAGGGTGGTGGCAGCGGCGGGATGAGCGGCTGGTCCGCCTACCAGACGCTGGAACGCGTGCGGCCCGACGCGTTGCTCAACCGCGTGCTCGCGGCGATCCGCGGCGCGCAGGGCGACGGGCTCGGGGAAGCGCTTGCCCGGCAGGAGGCGCGCTCGCGCATCGCCGCGTTCCGCGAGCAGGTGCAGGCCGAAGCCCGCCGCCGCACGGCCGAATACCGCGGCCGCGAACGGATCGCGCGGCACGCCGTCGCCCCGCAGACCGATCTCGTGAGCTTCACCAACGCCAGCACGGCGCAGCTCGCCGAGCTGCGGCGCACCATCCAGCCGTTGTCCCGCAAGCTCGCCACGCGGCTCGCGAACCGCCGCCGCCGCGCCCGGCGCGGGCAGATCGACCTCCGCCGCACGCTGCGCCGGTCCCTCGCGACCGGCGGCGTGCCGATGCGCCCGGTGCTGCGCGAGCGCAGGCCAGGGCGGCCGGAACTGGTGCTGTTGTGCGACATGTCCGGTTCGGTCGCGGGCTTCGCCCAGTTCACGCTGCTGCTCGTGCGAGCGCTCGCCGACCAGTTCAGCAAGGTCCGGACCTTTGCCTTCGTCGAGCTGACCGACGAGATCACCGACCTCGTCACCGCCTCCGCCGCCGATCCCGAGGCGCTGGCACGCCGCATCCTGACCGAGGCGAAGCTGACGCGCTGGGGCATGAGCAGCGACTACGGGGATTCGCTCGGCAGTTTCGTCGAGGGCTGGGCGGAGGCCATCGGCCCGCGCACGTCGGTGCTGATCCTCGGCGACGGCCGCACCAACGGCGGGGACCCGAACCTCCCCGCGGTGCGGGAGATCGCCGACCGCGCCAAGCACGTGCACTGGCTGAACCCCGAGCCGCGATCAGCTTGGGGCACAGGCGATTCGGCCGCGCTGCGGTACGCCCGCGTCGTGCCCATGCACGAGTGCCGGAACCTGCGGCAGCTGACCCGGCTGGTCACCGAGCTGCTGCCGGGCTGAAGTTCAGGCGTGCAGCTCGCCCTCCCACTTCGCGTTCCACTCCTGCAAGGGCTGCAGTGCGCTCACCAGTTCCTCGCCGAGCGGGGTGAGGCGGTAGCGGCCGGCGTCGCCGGTGATCAGCCGTGCCCCGATCAGCTCGGTCAGCCTGCTGGACAGCACGCTCGACGACATGTTCCCGCACCGGCGCTGCATCTCGCGGAAACCGGCCGGGCTGGAGCTGAGCTCCCAGATGATCCGCAGCATCCAGCGGCGCCCGAGCAGGTCGATCGTGCTTCTCATGCGCAACAGCATCCACGGTGCGGGCCGTTCCAGGAAGGACGGTGGCGTAACGTCCTGGTGACCGACGAGTGAGGGGTGCGGGATGATCACTGCCGAGGAGTTCCTGTTCTTCACCGACCGGGCCCTCGACGGCATGGTGGCCGTCGTGACGGAGCTCGGTGACGACCTGGTGAACGAGCGTCCGGGTCCGCCGCAGACCAACTCCCCCTACGGCATCGTCACCCACTGCATCGGCGTGCTCGACTTCTGGGTCAGCCGGATGGTCGCCGGGCGGCAGGTGGAGCGGGACCGGGAGGCGGAGTTCCGCGCCACCGGGAAGGTCGCCGACCTCGTCGCGCGCGTGGAGCGGGCGAAGCGGCAGCTGCACGAGGACGTCGCGGCGGCGGACCCGCGGGGTCCGCTGCGGGAGCCGTCGCCGCAGAAGTACCGCGACACCCCGGTCGGCCGGACGCAGGCCGCCGCGTTGCTGCACGCGTACGAGGAGCTGGCGCAGCACCTCGGCCACCTGGAGCTGACCAGGGACGTGCTCCGTGTCCACAATGGATCCTGACGTCGCCAGGGACAGGCTGCTGGACGCCGCGGAGGAGCTGTTCTACGCCCGCGGCGTCCAGACCGTGGGCATGGACGACATCCGCGCGGCGTCCGGTGTCTCGCTCAAGCGGCTCTACCGGCTCTTCCCCGCCAAGGAGCAGCTGGTGGAGGCGTACCTGGAGCGCCGGGACACGACCTGGCGCGCCCGGCTCGCGGAGCACGTCGAGCAGCACGACGACCCGGTGCGGCGGATCCTCGCCGTGTTCGACTGGCTGGAGCTGTGGTTCGCCGAGCCCGGCTTCCGCGGCTGCGCGTGGATCAACTCCTACGGGGAGCTGGGGGCGGTGTCGGCGGCCGTGACGCGGCAGGCCCGTCACCACAAAGAGGCATTCCGGACCTACCTGGAGGAACTGGTCGCCGCGGCCGGGCTGCCCGCCGAACTGGCTGGTCAGCTGCTGCTCCTCGCCGAAGGGGCCATGGTCACGGCGGGGATCTTCGGCCGGACGGACCCCGCCGCGCACGCCCGGACGGCGGCCGCGGCGCTGCTCGGCGCACGCGGGCGCAACTAGTCGGGACGCGATTCCCCGCGTACGGTGTGACCAGGGCTTATGTCGCCACCAGCGGGAGGGCACTCGCGATGCGATCGATGTGGAAGGGCTCCGTTTCGTTCGGCTTGGTCACGATCCCGATCCAGCTGTACGCGGCCACGGAGAACAAGAACCTGTCCCTGCGCCAGGTGCACGAGAGCGACGGCGGCCGCATCCAGTACAAGCGGTTCTGCTCGCTCGAGGGCGTCGAGGTGCCCTACGGCGAGATCGCGAAGGGCTACGAGCTCGACGACGGCGAGATGGTCGTGCTGACCGACGCCGATCTCGAAGGGCTGCCGCTGTCCAGCTCGAACGTGATCGACGTGCTGGAGTTCGTGCCGCTGGAGGCGATCGACCCGCTGCACTACGACCGGCACTACTACCTCGAACCGCAGAAGACCGCGATCAAGCCGTACGTGCTGCTGCGGGACGCGCTGCACAAGTCCCAGAACGTGGCGATCGCCAAGGTCGCGCTGCGCCAGCGGGAGACGCTCGCGCTGCTGCGGGTGCACGCGGACGTGCTGGTGATGACCACGATGCTGTGGCCCGACGAGGTCCGCACCCCGGACTTCGGCTTCCTCGACGACGACCCGCCGCAGATCCGGCCGCAGGAGCTGAGCATGGCGGGTTCGCTCATCGACTCCCTCACCGAGCCCGTGTTCGACCCCGGCAAGTACACCGACAGCTACCGCGAGGCGCTGGAATCGCTGATCGAGGCGAAGGTCGCGGGCGAGGACACCCGCAAGCCGCGGAAGAAGACCGCGAAGTCCGACGTCGTGGACCTGATGGCGGCGCTGGAGGCGAGCGTGTCCGAGGCGAAGAAGGCCCGCAAGCCCGCGGCGCGCAAGGCGCCGGCGAAGAAGCCCGCGGCCAGGCGTTCCCCCAAGAGTGCCTGAACTCTCGCGCGACACGCCGCACCCCGTCCCACGGTCTCGTCCCGCGGGGTGGTAGCAAGGCCTCATGGAGTGCCCTAACTGCGTCGCCGACCTGGACCACTGCCACGGCACGCTGATCGTGCACACCGACGAGGTCGTGGAGTGCAGCGAACCCGGCTGCCGCGACTTCGACCGGGTGCGGCACACGTTCGTCGTGACGTGCGAAGAGGTCGACGGCGACTGCCACTGCACGGCTTCGCTGATCGAGGAGTACGCCCAGGCGTCCTGACCGTCAGCGCACGGTCAGCCGCCGGTCAGCGCTCTCGTCGAAGCTCGGTCCCATCGAGACGACGAGAGGGGCTGACATGCACATCCTCATTTCCGGCGCCAGCATCGCGGGTCCGTCACTGGCGCTGTGGCTCGGCCGCCACGGCCACCGGACGACGGTCGTGGAGCGGGCGCCCGCGTTGCGCGAAGGCGGGCAGGCGGTCGACTTCCGCGGCAACCAGCTGGAGGTCCTGCGCCGGGCCGGGCTGCTGGACGAGGTCCGGCGCCACCGGACGGACATGGGCCCGCTGGTGGCGCTCGACGAGACCGGTCGGCACGTCGCCGCACTACCGCCGGAGTTCATGAGCGGCGAGGTCGAGATCCTGCGTGGGGACCTCAGCCGCGTCCTGTACGACGCGACGAAGGACCGGACCGAGTACGTCTTCGGCGACTGGATCACCTCCCTGCGTGAGGACGCCGACGGCGTGGACGTCACCTTCGCCCACGGCGCGCCCCGGCGGTTCGACCTCGTGCTCGGCGCCGACGGGCTGCACTCGGGGGTGCGGGCGCTGACCTTCGGACCCGAGACGCGGTTCCGCACCGACACCGGCTACTCGTTCGCGGGTTTCTCCGCGCCCGATCACCTGGGTCTCGACCGGAAGGCCCTGATGTACAACGTGCCCGGGCGAGGGGTGATGGTCAGCGGCATCCGCGGGACCGGCCGGATCGGCGTCGGCTTCTGGTTCCGCGCCGAGGGGCTGGAGTACGACCGGCACGACGTCGAGCAGCAGAAGAAGATCGTGCACGACCTGTACCGGGACCTCGGCTGGGAGGTGCCGAAGCTGCTCGAAGCCCTGCGGGACGCCGAGGAGGTGTACTTCGACTCCACGTGCCAGATCCACCTGGAGCGGTACACGCGGGGCAGGGTCGCGCTGGTGGGCGACGCGGCGTGGGGCGCGGGCCCCGGCGGCGGCGGAACGGGCTTGGCGATGATGGCGGCCTACGTCCTGGCGGGCGAACTGGCCGCGGCGGGCGGTGACCACCGGGTGGCGTTCGCGCGGTACGAGCGGGAGGTGCGGCCCGCCGCCGAGGCCGGGCTGAAGCAGGCCCGCAACGCGGGCTCCTTCCTGGCACCGGAAACGGCGGCGAAGATCCGCGGCCGCAACCGGACGTACCGCATGCTGTCCCGGCAGCCGATGCTGGCGCTGTTCCTGTGGCTCACCGTCCGGGCGGCGAACAAGCTCAAGCTGAAGGACTACCCCGCAGGTAGGCCCTGACCTCGGCGTACGACATGCGGCGGCCCCGGTCGACCTCCTCCGCGGCGAGACGGGCGCGGAGGAGGTCCACCTCCGGATCACCGGCGAGCGGAGTACCGCGCAGGCCGTCGGCGATACCGAGCAGGCGGGCGGCCCGGGGTGGATCACCTTCGGCGAGCGCCAGGGGAGCCGCACCGGCGACCGCCGCGACGAGGTCGTGGCGGAACCGGCGGTCCAGCGTCAGCTCGATCGCCTGCCGGTGCCACGCCCGGGATTCCGCCAGGTCTCCTCTCGCTTCCGCGATCCGCCCCAGCGCGGTCAGCACCCGGGCCCGCGCGCCCGTGCTCTGCCAGCCCGCCCCGCACTCGCCGAGCGCCTGGTCCGCCCAGCGCCGCGCCTCGGCGAGATCGCCACGCAGCCGGGCCAGTTCGGCGAAGCCCAGGTGTGCCAGCGCCAGCGTCGCCGGGACGCCGACGAGCCGCGCCAGCTCGGCCGAACGTTCGTAGTCCGCCCGGGCGGCCGCGGGATCGCTGTGCCGCAGCCGGTCGGCACGCCGGCACCACAGCTCCGCCAGCTCCTCCCGCGCGCCGAGCTCGGCCACGAGCGCGATCGCCTCGTCCGTCAGCGCCAGCGACCGTTCGCGCTCACCGGCGAACTCCGTCAGCGTCGCGAGGCCGTCGAGTACCTGCGCCGTCCCCCAGCGGTCGCCCACCCCGCGGAAGAACTCCAGCGCGGTCGAGAACTCGCGCTCCGCCCCGGCCAGCCGTCCGTCGAACAGGTCCAGGTAGCTCAGGGAGAAGTGCGCCAGCGCCCGCACCCACGGATCGCCGCTGTCGCGGAGCCGGTCCGCGACAGCGGGCGGGGGCTCGTCGGGCGGGCCGCTGAACAACGCCCAGGCGACCAGCAGGTACGGCAGGCGCGGTGCGCCCGGCAGCGAGTCCATGATCTCCTCGACCCGCCGGAAGTGGTCCTCCACAGTGGACGGACCGGCGATGAGCACGGTCAGCGCGTACTCCTCGGCCAGCCCGTCCGGCACCGTGTCCAGCCTGCCGAGCAGCCGCGCCGCCTGCGGTGCCACCTCGCTGAGCGTCCCCCGCAGCCACCAGTAGCACGACAACGCACCGATCAGCTCCAGCGCCAGCCGGACGTCCGCGCCGACCGCCCAGCGCAGCGCCGCGTGCAGGTTCGCGTGCTCGGCCGTCAGCCGGGCGAGCCAGGTCAGCTGCTCGGCGCGGCGCAGGTGGGGATCCGCCGTCCGCGCCAGGCCGAGGAAGTGCTCGGCGTGCGCGCGGGAGAACCGCTCGTGCTCACCGGCCTCCGCCAGCCGCTCCGCGCCGTACGCGCGGATTGTTTCGAGCAGCCGGAACCGGCCGTCTTCGGCCTCCAGCAAGGACTTCTCGACCAGCCCGGCGAGCAGGTCGTCCACTTCGGACACCTCGCACACCACGGCGGACTCCACCGTGGCGCCGCCCGCGAAGACCGACAGCCTGCGCAGCAGCTCCTGTTCGGCCGGGTCGAGCAGGTCCCAGCTCCAGCCCACCACCGCACGCAGCGTCTGGTGCCGGGGCGCGGCGGTGCGACTGCCCCGGGAGAGCACGCGGAACCGGTCGTCGAGCCGGGATTCCAGCTGTGCCAAGGGGATCGTGCGCAGCCGGGCGGCGGCCAGCTCGATCGCGAGCGGCAGGCCGTCGAGCGCGGCGCAGATCCGGCGCACGACCTCCTCGTCGAGCACGGCGCCCGGCGCCACGGCCGCGGCCCGTTCGGCGAACAGGGCGGCCGCCGGTGCCAGGTCCAGCGGCGGGAGCGGGCACAGCACCTCGCCGGGGATGCCGAGTGCCTCCCGGCTCGTCGCCAGCACGCGGACTCCCGGGCAACCGGTCAGCAACCGTTGCAGGAGCGCGGCCGCATCGTCGACCACGTGCTCACAGTTGTCGACGATCAGCAACAGACTTCGGGCGGTCAGCGCCGCGACCGCCCGCTCGACCGCGTCCGTCTGCCCCGGGGCGCCGAACAGGCCGCTCTCCCGCAGCCCGAGCGCGTCGAGGAGGGCGTGGGGCACCTCGGATCCGTCCCGCAAAGGAGAGAAATCGACAAAGCACGTCTCGCCGCCGTGCTGGACGCCCGCTTCCACCGCCAGCCTCGTCTTGCCCGCGCCGCCCGGACCGGTGAGCGTGACCAGCCGTGCCCGCGCCAGCAGTTCACCGACGCGGGCGAGTTCGGCTCGGCGGCCGAGGAAACTCGTCAACGGGGTGGGTACCGGCCTGGTCCGCACGGGTTCCGCACGCAGCACCGCCAAGTGCGCGTCGGCGAGCTCGGGGGAGGGATCGGCGCCCAGCTCGTCGGCCAGGGTGCGGCGCGTGTCCTCGAAGACCGTGAGCGCCTCGGCCTGGCGGCCCGAGCCGTTGAGGGCGCGCACGAGCAGGGTGGCCGGCCGTTCGCGCAGCGGGTGCGCGGAGACCAGTTCGCGCAGTTCGGGCACCAGGGCCGCCGCGTCCCCCAGTGCGAGCCGCGCCTCGGCGCCGTCCTCCGTGGCGGACAGGTGCAGCTCTTCGAGACGTACCCGCTGCCCTTCCGCGAAGGGGGCTTCGACGTCGGCGAGCGCTACGCCGCGCCACAACGCCAGGGCGCTCTCCAGCAGCTCCGCGGCCTTCGCGTGATCACCGGTGTCGAGCGCTTCGCGTCCTTCGCGGGCCAGGCGCGTGAAGCGGTGTACGTCGACGTCGTCGGGCTCCACCGCCACGCGGTACCCACCCGGCCGCAGCTCGACGAGATCGGAGCCGAGAGCCCGCCGCAGGCGTGAAACCTGGGCTTGGAGCGCGTTCGCGGCGCCCTCGGGCGGCTGCTCGCCGTACAGCCCGTCGATCAGCCGGTCGGTGCTGACGACCCGGCCTGCATCGAGCAGCAGCAGTGCGAGCAGCGCGCGCACCCGCGGGCCACCGACGGCGACGACGGTCCCGCCGGTGGTCACCTGCGTCGGACCGAGGACGGCGAACCACACGCAGCCAAGTTAGCCCACGAGGTTGGCCAGCGTCTCACCCTTCGCGAACCGCACCAGCTGCTGTTCCACCAGGCGCTTCGCGCGCGGGTAGAAGGAGGCCGAACCACCCGCGACGTGGGGCGTGATGATCGCGCCCGGCAGCGTCCACAGTGGATGTTCAGACGGCAGCGGTTCGGGGTCCAGCACGTCGAGCGCGGCCCGCACCCGGCCTTCGGCCACGGCCGTCGTGAGCGCTTCGGTGTCGATCGCCGTGCCACGCCCGACGTTGACGACCAGCGCGTCCTGCGGCAGCGCGGCCAGCTCACGGGAGCCGAGCAGGCCACGGGTGCCCGGCGTGTCGGGCAGCACGAGCACCACGATGTCCGCGCCGGGCAGCAACTCCGGCAGCTCGTCGATGCTGTGCACACCCTCGCGGGCGCGGCTGGCGACGCGGACCACCTCGGCTTCTCCGGCGACGAGGTAGCGCTCGATGGCCTTGCCGATCGAGCCGTAGCCGACGAGCAGGACCCGGCAGTCGGCCAGCGACCGCGTGTGCTCGCGCGCCCACGAACCCTCGGGCTGCTGGCGGAACCAGCGCGGCAGGTCGTGCTGCGCGGCGAGGATCAACGCGAGCGTGTGCTCGGCGACGCTCAGGTCGTGCAGGCCGCGGCCGTTCGCGAGCTGGACGCCCTCGGGGATGAGCGGCAGCAGGTTGTCCACACCCGCGGACAGCGCCTGCACGGCCTTCAGCGACGGCAGCCGGGGGATCAGCTTCGGCGGTTCCGGGCCGGAGTCGTAGGGCAGGACGTAGAACTCGATCCCGTCGAGGCCCTCCGGCGGCGCGCCGCTGCCGTCGTAGTACGCGGCCTCCAGCTCCGCGGGAACGGCCAGATCGGTCCAGGGCAGCAGCACTCGTGCGGTCATGCGACCTTCGCTTTCGGGTTGCGGACGGCGAACAGGATGACGGCGGACGCGGCCATCGTGCCCGCCAGCATCAGGAAGGCAGCGGCGTCGCTGCCGGTGGCGTTGCGCAACCAGCCCACCAGATACGTGCCGAGGAAGCCACCGAGGGCCCCGGCGGCGTTGACCAGTGCGACGGCGACACCGGCGGTGCGGCGCGGCAGCAGCTCGGGGATCATCGCGAAGAACGGGCCGTACGGCGCGTACATCGCGATACCCGCCAGCACCAGCAGCGCGAACGACAGCCAGAAGGCGTTGTGCCCGGCGAGGTACGAGCCGTAGAACGTGATCGCCCCGGCCAGCAGCCACGGCCACGCGTAGCGACGGCGGAGGCGGGTGCGGTCGGACGCGCGCGAGTTCAGCAGCATCGCGACGACGGCGAAGAAGTACGGGATCGCCGACAGCAGGCCGGTCGCGCCGATGCCCGCGGACGACCCGGCCTTGACGATCGAGGGCAGCCAGAACACGAAGCCGTAGACGCCGATGCTCCACAGCAGGTACTGCGCGGCCAGCACGAGCACCGTGGGGGAGCGCAGGGCGTCGACGAGCGGGTGCCGCCCGCCGGGTTCCGCCGTGCGCGCGAGTTCGGCCTGCTCGGCGGTGATGGCGCCGTCCACGGCGTCGCGTTCGGCCGGGGCGAGCCAGCGCGCGTCGGCGGGCCGGTCCCGCACCTGTGCGCGGAAGACGAACGCCCAGACCAGCGCGGGCAGGCCCTCGATGATGAACATGCCGCGCCACGACGTCGCCTCGATGAGGTAGCCGGAGACGGCGGACAGCCACATCACGGTGACCGGGTTGCCGAGGATGAGGAAGGCGTTGGCGCGTCCGCGTTCCGCCTTCGTGAACCAGCGGGCGAGCAGCACGACGAGCGCGGGCAGGACGGCCGCCTCGACCGCGCCGAGCAGGAAGCGGACGACGATCAGCGCGGTGACCGAGCTGAGCAGGCCCTGCAGGGTCGCGAGCACGCCCCACGCCAGCACCGACCAGAAGATCAGGTCGCGCACGCTGCGGCGGTCGGCGTAGAGCACGCCGGGGACCTGGAGCAGGAAGTACCCGGCGAAGAAGGACGCCCCGACGAGCCCGGACGCCGAGCTGGTGAGGTGCAGGTCCTCGGCCATGCCACCGGCCGTCGCGATCGAGAAGTTCGAGCGGTCGAGGTAGGCGAGGCTGTAGGTGACGAACACGATCGGGATCAGGCGGAGCCAGCGTTGCCTGCCCAGTGTCGTCGCCTCGGCCACCGGTGCGCTCTCCATGTCGGCCTCCTTGCCGTGCTTTCCGTCATGTGGAAAGCTCTTCCGCGATGTGGTGTGCTTTGCAGTGTGGAACCTTGCCCGGGCGACGTCAAGGGGTGGTTGATGGCTGACATGGTGGGGAAGGCCCTGCACGTGCTGTCCCTGCTCGGTGAGCATCCCGAGGGAGTGGGCCTGTCGGAGCTGGCGCGGCGGGCGGGCTATCCGGTGAGCACGACGCACCGGCTGCTGAGTTCGTTGCAGGACCACGGTTTCGCGCGCAGTGATCCGGGCTCGAAGCGGTACGCGCTGGGGTTGCGGCTGTTCGAGCTGGGGCAGCAGGTTTCGCACGCGCGGGGGTTCGCCGGGGTCGCGTTGCCGGTGCTGCGGGCGCTGACGGAGCAGACGGGCGAGCCGACGCTGATGGCGGTGCTCGACGGGCACCACCAGGTGTACGTGCATTCGGTGCAGGGGCCGCGGCAGATCCAGATCCGGGGTGAGCCGGGGAGGCGGGGGCCGCTGCACTGCACGTCGATGGGCAAGTGCCTGGTCGCGTTCGCGCCGCACCGGGAGGAGCTGGTGGCGTCGCTGGAGCTGGCGGCGCTGGCGCCCCGGACGATCACGTCGCGGGCGGAGTTCGCGCGGGAGATCGAGTCGGTGCGGGCGCGCGGGTACGCGGTGGCGGACGAGGAGCACGAGGTGGGCATCCGGGCGGTCGGCGTGCCCGTGCTGGGCCCCGACGGCTGCGCGATAGCGGCCCTGTCCACGGCGGCGCCCGCGTACCGGACGAGCGTGGCGGAGCTGGAGGCGTTCGTCCCGGCCCTCCGCGCCGCGGCGCGGGAGCTGGGGGCGGTGCTGCCGCGGTGAGGTGCGGAGGTGTTGAGGCGGGGGTGGTCCTCTGGTGGTGGCGAGCGTGGCGCACCGTTCGTCCTTGAAGTGGCCGCCTTCTACCGCGGGTTCGGCACCGCTCCGGCCCGGTCCGCTGGCCCCGCGCCGCTCCGGTCCGGCCCGCTGGCCCCGCGCCGCTCCGGTCCCGTGGACCCTGCCTCACCTCAGCCTGCCGCCCTGCGGAGCCCGCCCGCTTAGCCCGGTCCCGCGAGCCTCGCACCGCCCCGCCCGGGGGACGGGCCCACCGCCCCTCCGGCCCGCCCCGCGGGCCTCAAATCACCTCAGGCCGTCACCCCGCGATCGGCCTCGCCACGCGAGAGGCCCGGCCTCCCGGGAACCCCGCCCGCCCCGACCGCGCCCCACATCGCGCGAGGCCCGGCCTCACTCACCTTCCCCGACGCAGAACTCGTTCCCCTCCGGGTCGGTCAGTACCGTCCACCTCATCCCGGGCGCCTCGTGCTCCGCGACGACCTCCGCGCCCAGCCCGCGCAGCCTCGCCACCTCGCCCTGCCGGTCGGGCGTCGCCAGGTCCAGGTGCAGCCTGTTCTTCCCCGCGCGCTCCTCGGGCACCCGCTGGAACCCCAGCCGCACGCCGCCGTCCCGCGCGGGCGTCAGCACCAGGAACTCACCCCAGTCGTGGTCGACCCGCACGCCGAGCGCCCCGCACCAGAACGCCGCCAGCCGCCGCGGGTCGGCGCAGTCCACCGTCACCATCGCCAGTTCCAGGATCATGCCCGCAGGCTAGGCGGACCCACCGACAGTTCCAGCCCGCAGGCGAGGCGCCCGGGCAGGCGCTCCCGGCCGCTCGCGCAGGTTGGGCGCGCACCCCGGCACATCGGATGCCCCCGCGGGCCAGGCCGACCCCACCGCCAGCCGCACCCGGCGGCCCGGCAGGCCCAGGCGCACCTGCCGCCAGCCGCACCCCGCCGCCCGGCAGGCCACGGCCGACCCCAGCCGCCGACCCCAGCCGCACCCGGCCGCCCGGCAG
>NZ_BAABIB010000041.1:0-9551 GCF_039542405.1 Amycolatopsis dongchuanensis | reverse complement strand
CTCCGCCAGTCGCCCGGCAGGCCAGGCCTACCCCAGCGCCGACCCCAGCCCCCACCGCCCCCTCCGCGAGCCAGCTCCAACCCCTCCGCCAGTCGCCCGGCAGGCCAGGCCCAGCCATCGACCGCGCCCGCCCAGCAGGCCAAGCCCACCCACCGCCAGCCGCACCCCGCCGCCCGGGCGGCCAAGCCCGCCCCAGCTGCCAACCCCAGCCGCCCGGCAGGCCAAGCCCACCCGCCGCCAGCCGCACCCATCCGCCCGGCAGCCCGGGCCACCCCATCGCCACCCACCGCCCACCCACCCCCGGCGATAACCGGTTGAAGCGCCCCCACCGGGGTTGACTAGGCTGTCCGTCACCGTGTATCAGCGCCCGTGCGCAACCTTAGGAGCACCCCAGTGATCACCAGGATGTCGTCGTTGTTCCTTCGCACCCTGCGTGAGGACCCGGCGGATGCCGAAGTGCCCAGCCACAAGCTGCTGGTGCGCGCCGGTTACGTCCGCCGCGTGGCGCCGGGCGGCTACTCCTGGCTGCCGCTGGGCCTGCGGGTGCTGCGCAACATCGAGACGGTGGTGCGCGAGGAGATGGACGCGATAGGCGCGCAGGAGATCCAGTTCCCCGCGCTGCTGCCCCGCGAACCGTACGAGAAGACCGGCCGCTGGACCGAGTACGGCGACGCCCTCTTCCGCGTCAAGGACCGCAAGGGCGCCGACTACCTCCTCGGCCCCACGCACGAGGAGCTGTTCGCCCTCACCGTGAAGGGCGAGTACAGCTCGTACAAGGACTACCCGGTCATCCTGTACCAAGTGCAGACCAAGTACCGCGACGAGGCCCGTCCCCGCGCCGGCATCCTGCGCGGCCGCGAGTTCGTCATGAAGGACTCGTACTCCTTCGACCTCGACGACGACGGCCTGGCCCGCTCGTACCAGCTGCACCGCGACGCCTACATCCGCATCTTCGACCGGCTCGGCCTGGAGTACGTGATCGTGGCGGCGACGTCCGGTGCGATGGGCGGCTCCGCCTCCGAGGAGTTCCTCGCCGTCGCCGAGACAGGTGAGGACACCTACGTCCGCAGCACGGCCTCCGGCTACGCCGCGAACGTCGAAGCCGTCGTCACGCCCGCGCCGCCCGCCCGGCCCCTCGAAGGCCTGCCCGAGGCGCAGGTGCACCACACGCCCGGCACGCCGACGATCGCGACGCTGGTCGACTACCTCAACACCAAAACCGACCTGGGCCGCACGTTCACCGCCGCGGACACGCTCAAGAACGTCATGGTGAAGGTCCGCCGGCCCGGCGCGAAGGACTGGGAGATCCTCGGTATCGGCATCCCCGGTGACCGCGAGGTCGACCCGAAGCGCCTCGAAGCGTCGCTGGAGCCCGCCGAGGTCGCGCTGCTGGAGGACGCCGACTTCGCCGCGAACCCGTTCCTCGTCAAGGGCTACATCGGCCCGAAGGCGTTGCAGGACAACGGGATCCGCTACCTCGTCGACCCCCGCGTGGTGACCGGCACGGCGTGGGTGACCGGTGCCGACAAGGCCGACCACCACGTGGTCGACCTGGTCGCCGGCCGCGACTTCACCCCCGACGGCACGATCGAGGCCGCCGAGGTCCGCGAGGGTGACGCGTCGCCCGACGGGCAGGGCACCCTCGTCGCCGCCCGCGGCATCGAGATCGGCCACATCTTCCAGCTGGGCCGCAAGTACACCGACGCGTTCGAGGTGGACGCGCTGGGCGCGGACTCGAAGCCGATCCGCATCACGATGGGTTCCTACGGCATCGGCGTGTCCCGCCTGGTCGGCGTGATCGCCGAGCAGTACCACGACGAGCTGGGCCTGGTGTGGCCGCGTGCCGTGGCGCCCGCCGACGTGCACGTCGTGATCGCGGGCAAGGACGAGAGCGTGTTCGCGGGTGCGGAGAAGCTCGCCGCCGAGCTGGACGCCGCGGGCGTGCGCGTCCTGCTCGACGACCGCAAGGCCACGCCGGGCGTGAAGTTCGCCGACGCGGAGCTGATCGGCGTGCCGACGATCCTCGTCGTCGGCCGCGGCCTCGCGAAGGGCGTGGTCGAGGTCAAGGACCGCGCCTCCGGCGAGCGCCAGGACGTCCCGGTGGACGACGTGGTCACCCACCTGGTGAAGCTCGTCCGCGGCTGATCGTCACCGCCGGCGTTTGTACCGGCTTTGGAGCGGGGTTGGAGAGCCGTCCCGCAGAGTGGCGGCATGGCGGATTCCCATGATTTCGCGGTGCGCCTGGAGGACCTGCACAGCGTGGCCGAGTACCTCCAGGCCGACAGCGACAACCTCGGCAACGCGTCCGTTACCTACACCGACAGCATCCCCTGCAGATCGGCGGCGATGCTGGGCCCTCGGAGCACGGCGGCGGTGACCCAGCTGCCGTCGACGAACTGCTGCTGGAAAAAGGTCCGGGGAATTCCAGCGGATATCTGACCAGGGCGGTGGACCACCTCGACAACGTGCGCCAGGGCGTCCGGGCGGTGTTGCCCGACGGCCTGCTCCACGACTGGACAGGCCACTCGGCGGTGAACTTCCGGGACAAGTACGTCGTCCCCATGTCTCCCCTTTCTGCAGTTCGAGTTCGCGGTGGCCACGGTCGGCGCCGTCCTGGACGCCCTGGGTGGTTTCATCCCGCTGACGGTCAGCATGACCACGGCGCAGCGATAGTCACCGATCGGACGTACCACCAGGAAGACTTCGACGACGGTGACCCGAACAAGACCGACGACACCAGCGCGTTGGTCTGACAGGACTTCGTGAGCCGAGCTGATCGTCGGCGGGAACCAGTGCGCGGCTGACGATCAGCCGAGGACGGCCGCCAGCACGGCGCCGGTGTCCGACAGGTCCTCCAGCACGACGTGCGCACCCGCCTCGCGCAGGGCTGCCGCGTCGAAACGGCCTGTCGCGACACCGACGGCCGTCGCGCCGTGGGCCAGCGCCGCGTCGATGTCGTGGGGGGTGTCGCCGATGACGACCACCGCCTCGCGCGCGAACGGGCTGTGCCGCGTGGCGGCCTGCTCCACCGCGTACGCCACGAGGTCCGGCCGGTGCGCCGAAAGCGAGCCGTAGCCGCCGATCTCGAAGTCCAGGTGCTCGTGCAGCCCGAACGCGGCGAGCTTGTGCCAGGCGATCTCCCGCAGGTTGCCGGTCACCAGCGACTGCACCGCGCGCCCCTCCAGCGCGAGCGCCGCGAGCGCGGATTCCGCGCCCGGTAACACGAATCCGCCGCCCGCCATCGTCGCAAGTGACTGCTCCGCGGCCACCACCAGGCCGGCCCACACCTTCCGCACGGTCTCCTCGTCCGGCTCGATGCCGTGCAGCCGCAGCACCTCCGACGTGATCGCCAGCTCGGTGCGCCCGAAGAACGACGGCATCCCGGTCATCGGCACGCCGGTCACCTCCTCGAGCACGCGCGCGTACCACTCGCGGCCCGCGCCACGCAGGTCGATGAGGGTCTGGTCGATGTCCCACAGCACGAGTCGCTTGTCCACGCCTCCGACCGTACCGGGAGCGTTATTCAACACGGGTTGACTTTCGGTGGCGCGCTGCCTACCGTCCTCCTTAATTCAACGAGTGCAGAAAAACTGGAGGACGTCATGAAGCTCGCGTCCCTCGCGGCGCTGGCGGGTGCGGTGATCGCCGTCGTGCTGGGGCTGGTGACGGTCGGGGTGCAGGCCACGACGGGGCCACACGGGCTGCCGGTCGCGGTCGTGGCGCCACCGGCGCTCGCGCAGCAGATCACGGCGCACGGCGGCGAAGCGGTGAGCTGGCGCGTCGCGACCCGTGACGAGGCCAGGAAACTGCTCGACGACAAGGAGGTCTACGGCGTCCTCGAACTGGGGCAGCCCGCGACCGTCGTCGTCTCGGGCGCCGTCAACCCGGCCGGAACCCAAGCGGTGCAACAGATCCTGACCACGGCGGTGCCCGGCGCACGGGTCGAGACGGTGCACCCCGCGAGCGCTGCCGGCCGGGTCGCGCCGCTCGCCGTGAGCATCCTGTGCTGGCTGGGCTCACTCGCCGCGGGTGCCGTGCTGCTCGTCGCCGCGCGGCGGGAGAAGCAGGAGATCCGGCTCGGTGCCCGGCTGGTGCGGGTGCTCGCGAGCGGAGTGCTGATGACCGCCGTGCTGGCCGGGTTCCTCAAGCTGTGGGACGCGGGCCTGCCGCTCGGCTGGGACGTGCTGGGCTTCGTGTTCCTGGTCGCGACGGCGTTCGCGGCGGTGCAGGGCGCGCTGCTGCGGTTGTTCGGGCTGGGCGCAATGGCCGTGCTCGCGCCGCTCTACCTGCTCGCGCCCGCCGTCGCGGGGCAGGTGCCGGAGCTGCTGCACCCCGCGTACCGGGTGGCGCTGTGGTCGTGGACGCCGTTCCGGTTTTCGACCGAGGGCCTGCGGAGCGTGCTGCAGGGCACCGGCGGGGCACCGGACGTGACCGTCGCGCTGTGGGTGCTCGGCGCCCTGCTCGCCGCGGGCCTCGTGGTGCTGGTGGTGCCGAAGCGGTTCAGCCCGCGAGGAAGCTGAACCGCACCTTGCGCACCTGGTTGTCCACGTTGGTGTCCACCAGGCACACCGACTGCCAGGTGCCGAGCGCGAGCGAGCCGCCGAGCACGGGGACCGTGGCGTACGGCGGCAGGAACGCGGGCAGCACGTGGTCGCGGCCGTGGCCCGGGCTGCCGTGCTGGTGGCGCCAGCGGTTCTCGCGCGGGAGCAGGTCGTCGATGGCGGACAGCAGGTCGTCGTCACTGCCGGCGCCGGTCTCCAGGATCGCCAGGCCCGCGGTGGCGTGCGGGACCCAGACGTGCAGCAGCCCGTCCCCGGCGCCGGCCTCGGCGAGGAACGACTCGGCCTGCTTGGTCAGGTCGTGCACGACCGCCTGCCGTCCGGTGCGGATCTCGATCTCGGTGGAGTGCATGCCCCCACCGTATTACGGATCCAGGTACCGCAGCACGGCGAGCACGCGCCGGTTGTCCTCTTCGGACGGTGGCAGGCCGAGCTTGTCGAACAGCCGCGTGACGTACTTCTCCACCGAGCCGCCCGAAAGGTGCAGCTTCGCCGCGATCGCGCCGTTCGACCGGCCCTCCGCCATCAGCGCGAGCACGTCGCGTTCCCGGTCGGTGAGCCGCCCCAGCGCGTCCGGCCTGCGGGCGGCGCCGAACAGCTGGCTCACCACCTCGGGGTCGAGCACGGTCTCCCCGGCGGCGACCCGGCGCAGCGCGTCGAGGAACTCCGCCACGTCGGCCACCCGGTCCTTGAGGAGGTAGCCCACCCCGCCCGCGCGGTCGGCGAGCAGTTCGGCGGCGTACGACGTCTCGACGTACTGCGAGAACAGCAGCACCGCCGTGCGGGGGTTCTCCCGGCGGAGTTCGAGCGCCGCGCGCAGCCCCTCGTCGGTGAACCCCGGTGGCATCCGGATGTCCACTATGGACACGTCCGGCGCGTGTTCCCGCACCGCCCTGCGCAGCGACTCGGCCTCCTTGACCTCGTCGACGACCTCGTGGCCCCGCAACGTCAGCAGCTCCACCAGCCCGGCCCGCAGGATCGCCGAGTCCTCCGCCACCACGATGCGCATGTCATCCCCCCACCGGTATCCGCGCGGTGATCACGGTGGGACCACCGGGCGGGCTGGCGATGTCCAGCTGCCCGTCGACGGTACCGACGCGCTCGGCCACCCCGGCGAGCCCGCCGCCGGGCGACAGCCGCGCCCCGCCGTCGCCCTCGTCGGACACCACCAGCCGCACCACCCCGTCCGGTGCCGTCAGCTCGACGTGCACGACCGGTGCGCGGCCGTGCTTGACCGCGTTCGTCAGCAGTTCCGCGGCGCTGAAGTACAGCAGGGTCTCCAGCGCGGGTGACGGGCGTTCGGGCAGGTCCACGTGCAGGCGCACGTCCACGGCGCTGCGGGCGGCGAGCGTGGTGAGCGCGACCTCGAGCCCGGCGTCGAGTGCGGGCGGCCGGATGCCGCGGGCGAGGTCACGCAGCTCGGTCAGCGCCTGCTTGGCCTCACCGTGGGCGGCGCCCACGAGCCTGCGCAGGGTGGCCACGTCGGTGTCCTGGCGCGCCAGCTCGTCCCGGGCGAGCCCGAGCTTCATCGCCAGCGCGACGAGCTGCGCCTGTGCCCCGTCGTGCAGGTCGCGCTCGATGCGCCGCAGCCGGGTGGTCGCGTCGTCCATGACCTCCGCGCGGCTCTGTTCGAGGTCGCGGACCCGCTCGGTGAGGCTCCTCGGCCCGAGCAGGCTCACCACGAGCGCGCGGTCGAGGCTGGTCAGCCCGTGCAGCACCCACGGGGCCGCGAGCAGGAGCGCAGCGCCGGCGAGCGCGAACGGCAGGGACGCGAACCACGTGGAGAACCTGAGGTCGGTGAACGGCAGCAGGCTGCCCCTCGTGGCCCCCCAGTACAGCGGGTAGGTCAGCGCCAGCAGCCCGTACCCCAGCAGCGACACGGCGACCGCGAGGTTCACGAGCGACAGCGGCAGGCGCACGAGCAGGTAGCCGAGCGTGCGCCGGGCGACGCGGTCGCGGAGGCGGGCACGGAGGCTCCGCGGTGGGGGCGGCGGGTCGGCGACGGTCACGCCGAGGAGCCGCCGCGCGAGCCTCCGGTGCAGGCCACCGAGGTCGCGCACGGCGTCCAGCACCCCGGCCAGCAGCAGCACGCCGAGGAACACCGGGGACAACGCGGTGCCCAGCACCAGCCCGGCGAGCAGCACCACCACGCACACGAGCGTGGGGAGGAACGCCAGCAGCGCCCACAGCAGTTCCCCCGCGAAGGCCCTGGTGAGCGGTGCGGTGAGCAGGCGGCGGTTCACCACCCCAGCTTGCCCGGCCGCGGCGGCCCGGACCATCCGGTTTCCCCTACCCCTTCCCACTCCGTGGACCGGGGAAATAGGTGCCGGGAGCATTCGTTTGAACCGGTGATGGCGCCTCCGGCGAAAGGAACAGGGCATGTCGCAGAGTCTTCGTCTCGCCGTCGCACTCGACGGGGCCGGCTGGCACCCGGCCGCCTGGCGGGAACCGGACGCCCGGCCCGGTGAGCTGTTCACCGCGGGGTACTGGGCGGACCTCGCGGCCGAGGCCGAGCGCGGGCTGCTCGACTTCGTCACGATCGAGGATTCGCTCAGCCCGCAGAGCGACCGGACCGACCGGGTGCAGGGCAGGCTCGACGCGGTTCTCATCGCGTCGCGGGTGGCGCCGTTGACCCGGCACGTCGGGTTCGTGCCGACGGTCCTCGCGACGCACACCGAGCCGTTCCACATCTCCAAGGCCATCGCGACGCTCGACTACGTCAGCAGCGGCCGCGGGGGCGTGCGCGTGCGAGTGTCGGCTTCGCAGGTCGAGGCCGACCACTTCGGCCGTCGCGAGGTGCTCTCGCGGGAGGACCTGTTCGACGAGGCCGCCGACTACGTGGAGGTCGTGCGACGGTTGTGGGACAGCTGGGAGGACGACGCGGAGATCCGCGACGTGGCGACGGGCCGGTTCATCGACCGGGACAAGCTGCACTACATCGATTTCGAGGGCCGCTTCTTCAGCGTGAAGGGCCCGTCGATCACGCCGCGTCCGCCGCAGGGGCAGCCGCCGGTGGCGGTGCTGGCGCACGTGCCGGTCGCGTACCGGCTGGCGGAGCGCAGCGCCGACCTGGTGTTCGTCACCGAGCGGGAGGCGCCGGTCGAGGGACCGCTCGTGTTCGCGGACCTGGTGGTGTTCCTGGACGAGACCGAACAGGCGGCACGGGACCGCAAGGCGCGCCTGGACGACGTGGCGGGGGAGGAGTACACCTCCGACGCGGAGATCTTCGTGGGGACACCGGCACAGCTCGCGGACCGGCTGCTCGACTGGGGTGTCTCGCGGTTCCGCCTGCGGCCGGGCGCGGTTCCCCACGACCTGACCGCGATCACCCGTGGGCTGGTGCCCGAACTCCAGCAGCGCGGCGTTTTCCGCCGTTCCTACGAAGCGAACACCTTGCGGGGCCTGCTGGGCCTCGACCGTCCGGCCAACCGCTACGCCGCCTGAGGGAGTTCCGAGATGACGAAGCAGATCCACCTGGCCGCGCACTTCCCCGGTGTCAACAACACGACTGTGTGGAGCGATCCGGAGGCGGGCAGCCACATCGAGTTCAGTTCGTTCGTGCACCTGGCGCGGACGGCGGAGCGGGCGAAGTTCGACTTCTTCTTCCTCGCCGAAGGCCTGCGGTTGCGGGAGCAGGGCGGGAAGATCTACGACCTCGACGTGGTCGGCCGTCCCGACACCTTCACCGTGCTGGCGGCGCTCGCGGCGGTGACCGAACGGCTGGGGCTGACGGGCACGATCAACTCCACGTTCAACGAGCCGTATGAGGTGGCGCGGCAGTTCGCGAGCCTCGACCACCTGTCCGCCGGCCGGGCGGGCTGGAACGTCGTGACGTCGTGGGACGCGTTCACGGGCGAGAACTTCCGGCGCGGCGGGTTCCTGCCGGAGGACCAGCGGTACGTCCGGGCGAAGCGCTTCCTGGAGACCGCGGGCGAGCTGTTCGACTCGTGGCGTGACGGGGATGTGTTGGCCGACAAGGCATCCGGGCAGTTCCTCGCCCGGTCGGACGCCGGTGCTTTCGAGCGGCACGACGAGCAGTTCGACATCGCGGGCCGCTTCAACGTGCCGCGCAGCCCGCAGGGTCGTCCGGTGATCCTGCAGGCGGGGGACTCGGACGAGGGCCGTGAGTT
This sequence comes from Amycolatopsis dongchuanensis, assembly GCF_039542405.1. Taxonomy (NCBI): domain Bacteria; kingdom Bacillati; phylum Actinomycetota; class Actinomycetes; order Pseudonocardiales; family Pseudonocardiaceae; genus Amycolatopsis; species Amycolatopsis dongchuanensis. The sequence continues at coordinate 862 of NZ_BAABIB010000041.1, read as the reverse complement.
CGCGGCGGCGACGGCGGACGCCATCTTCACCCGGCACGGGACGAAGGAGGCCGGGCAGCAGTTCTACAGTGACGTCAAGGGACGCCTGGCGCGCTACGGCCGGAAGCCTTCGGACCTGGTGGTCCTCCCGGCGGCGACTTTCGTGCTGGGGGACACGGACGCGGAGGCGCAGGAGCTCGCGGACGTGGTGCGGCACCAGCAGGTGAGCGGCCAGACGGCGATCAAGTTCCTCGAGCAGCTGTGGAACCGGGACCTGTCCGGGTACGACCCGGATGGCCCGCTCCCCGAGGTGGATCCGCTGGTGGGGGAGAACACGATCGCCAGGGGCCGGGCCAGCGTCCGCATGTACCGGGACCCACTGGCGACGGCGAAGCAGTGGCGTGAACTGGCGGAGGCGAAGAACCTGTCGATCCGGGAACTGATCATCGAGGTGACGGGCAGGCAGAACTTCGTGGGCGCGCCGGAAACCGTCGCGGAGTCCATGAACGACCTGGTGCAGTCAGACGCCTGCGACGGTTTCATCCTGGTACCACACGTGACCCCGGGCGGCTTGGACCCCTTCGCCGACAAGGTAGTGCCACTGCTGCAGGAGCGAGGAGTCTTCAGGACGGACTACGAAGGCACAACACTACGAGACCACCTAGGCATCACCAAACCACAGTCTCTTTAGGACAACGAACACCCAGCAACGAAACGCAAGCAGGAACCCCACCGCCCGCACCCCCACCCCCGGCGATCCCCAGCTGCCTTAGCGGTTGGCTCACCGTGTCAAGGGTGGCGAAGCCATCGCGAAGCGACGCCGTCAGGCGCCCTTGACGCGGTGAGCCAACCGTTAAACGATCAAGGGGATGGGGCGGGGGTG
>NZ_BAABIB010000040.1:0-52404 GCF_039542405.1 Amycolatopsis dongchuanensis | reverse complement strand
CAACATGATCAACTACCGGACCGGCCAGCCGCCCACCGGGTTACGAGACATCCCTTAGGGACCCACACCGCCACCCCGCACCCGGCAACGCAACGGAAGCGGCCACACCGCCCCCACCCACCCCCGCCCCGATCCCCAGCCGCCGTGAACACTCAAGGATCGGGGCGGGGGTGGGGCCGCTTCAGCAGGGCGGTCACGCCCGGTAAACCCCGGTGCCTGGGCATTTAAGCGAGAAGATCAAAAGAATGCCTCGCCGGCGGGCAATACCGCTAAGTTAGTACGTTTTACCTGGTCAGGGCGTTACCGGAGGCTCTGTTCAGTCGTTCCCGCCGGTTAGGCGGTTCTCCACTTAAGACAGTCGCCGTTGCGGTTGAGGGGAATCTTCAATTGAGGCAACTGTTCTGTCGGGGTGTGACCGCTCTGTGGGCGACGCCTCCAAACGCCTCTGAGCTGCGGAAACTCGCCTAAACTTAGCGGTATTGGCCGGCGGGCAGGCTCCAGGATGATGGGGCCCAAAGGGATCTCACCTGGGGTGGGTGGTCGAGTTGAGTGATCATCCCGTCGCCTGCGGTTTGTGCATATCACTTTGCTCCAGGGCCGCAAGCTTTGGTCTTTCGGCCGCCGGTTCCGGCGCATGTTGCGGCCCTGGCTCAAAGTGATCGCCCGGTGTCAGGCGACGGGATGATCACCCAACTCTCGGGGGCTTTGTGCGGCTATCGCCGCGCCTTGGGAATCACCAGTGGGGTGCCCGTTTCCGGATCCGGCATCACGCGGCACGGGAGGTCGAAGATCTCCTCCACCCGTTCCGCCGTGACGACCTCCTCCGGGCTGCCCGTGGCGATGACCCTCCCACCGCGCATCGCGATGAGGTGGGTGCCGTACCGGGCGGCGTGGTTGAGATCGTGCAGCACCGCGACGAGCGTGCGGCCCTGTTCGGCGTGCAGTTGCGCGCACAGGTCCAGGATGTCCATCTGGTGCGAGATGTCCAGGAACGTCGTGGGCTCGTCCAGCAGCAGCAGTTCCGTTTCCTGCGCCAGCGCCATCGCCAGCCACACCCGCTGCCGCTGACCGCCGGACAGTTCGTCCACGAGGCGGTCGGCCAGTTCGGACACGCCCGTTGCGGACATAGAACGTTCTACGACTGCCGCATCCTCCTTCGACCACTGGCGCAGCAGCCGCTGATGCGGGTACCGGCCGCGGGCCACCAGATCCGCGACCGTGATGCCCTCGGGGGCGATCGAACTCTGCGGCAGCAACCCCAGGCGCCGCGCGACCTGCTTGGCGGGCATCGACGTGATGACCTCACCATCCAGGTACACCATCCCCTTGCGCGGCTTGAGCAACCGCGCCAGCGCCCGCAGCAGGGTGGTCTTCCCGCAAGCGTTCGGACCGACGATCACCGTGAAGGACTGGTCCGGGATGGTCACCCCGAGGTCTTCGGCGACCGTGCGCCCGTCGTAGGCGAGCGTCAGGCCCTCGCCGTGGAGCCGGGTGGCGGTCGTGGTTTCGGCGATCGCGGTCATGAAGTTAGGCTAACCTAGCCAGCCGATCCGGGGGTAGCGGCTGCAGGGGTGATCACTCCCGCGCTTCCTGTCCTACCACGACAACCGCGTCCCGCAACGCCGCGCGGAGACGTCCTACGTCCAGTGGTTCCAGTACCGCGGCCTCGCCGGGAGGTCCTACCAGCACGATGCGCCCGTTGCTGGTGAACACGGTCAGCGCCCGCTTCCGCCCTGCCAGATCGCGGCAGGTGACGGACCATTCGTCCTGAGCAGTCACGTCGTTCCCCTCGTTCGCTTCGCCCGGACCGCAGAAGGGACCGAAGCGGTGAGAGCTCGTGACGGTGGACGCGAAAAACTCACCCGGACGGTAGCGTGAGACAGGCCACCGGTGACAGGGAGAGAGCCATGGCGCAACCGCGACGCATCGTGATCCTCGGTGCGGGACTCGGTGGGGCGACAGCCGCGGCGACGCTGCGTGAACACGGGTACTCCGGCGAACTCGTTCTCCTGGGCGCCGAGGCCCACCGCCCGTACGAACTGCCCGCCCTGTCGAAAGGCGTGCTGCTGGGCGACGCCGAAGAACCGGACTGGGTGCGCGACGCCGGGTTCTACGAAGAGCACGACATCGACCTGCGCCGGCACACCATCGCGACGCGGATCGAACTCGGGGCGCGCCGGGTTGCCGACAACCAGGGCGGTGATCACCCCTACGACCGGCTGGTGCTCGCGACCGGTTCACAACCGCGCCTGCTGCCCGTCCCCGGCGCGGGGCTGCCCGGGGTGCGGACCCTGCGTACCCTCGACGACTCCCTCGCCCTGCGCGCGGCCTTCGCGGACGCCGAACGCGCCGTCGTGGTGGGCGCGGGCTGGATCGGCACTGAAGCGGCGGCCGCGGCCCGGCGGCACGGTGTCGACGTGACCGTCGTGGACCGCATCGCCGCGCCATTGCTACCCGTGCTGGGGCCGGAGGTAGCGGAGGTGTTCCGGAACATGCATGCCGAGCAGGGCGTGCACTGGCGTCTCGGCGCCGGGATCGCGGAGATCGCCGGGGACTCGGCCGGGGTGCGAGCCGTGCGGCTGGCCGACGGAACCGAACTGCCCGCGGACGTCGTCGTGGCGGCGGTCGGGGTGAGCCCGCGCGTGGAGTTGGCGCACGCCGCCGGCCTCGAACTCGCCGACGACGGCGGCGTCGCGGTGGACGCGAGCCTGCGCACGTCCGCGCCCGACGTGTTCGCGGTCGGGGACATCGCGTCGCACTTCCATCCGCGCTACGGCAGGCGCGTGCGTGTCGAGCACTGGGCCAACGCGAAGAACCAGGGCGCGCACGTGGCGGCGAACCTGCTCGGCGAGCACGAGCCCTACACCGCGGCCCCGTATTTCTTCACCGACCAGTACGACCTCGGCTGTGAGTACCGCGGCTTGGCGGATCCGGACACCGACCGGCTCGTGGTCCGCGGTGACCTCGGCACGCGGGAGTTCACCGCGTTCTGGCTCCGCGAGGGCCACGTAACCGCAGCGATGAACGTGAACGCCTGGGACGACGGCGACGCACTGCAGCGCCTGGTCGAAAACAGGCCCCCGGTGGACGAGAAAACCCTTACGGACGGCGATCTCTCGGCGATCGGCTGAGCCCCGGCTACGCCGTGCGCCGGGTCAGGGTCCGGAAGATCACCAGCGCCGCTACCGCGAAGCACGCCATCACCGTGCCCATCGGCACCGCGCTCGACGCGCCGCCGATGCTGACCAGCGGCGTCGCCAGTCCGCCGATCACGAACTGCAGCACGCCCAGCAACGCCGAGGCCGCGCCCGCCGAGTGCGGGTGCTCCGCCAGCGCCAGCGACGACGCGTTCGGCATCACCATGCCGATGCTCGACACCAGCAGCACCAACGGCACCAGCAAAGCCACCAGCGGCAACGAAAACACCGCCGCCGCGAGCACGCCCAGCCCGCCGACCGCCGACGCCGTCAGGCCCACCGCCAGCAGCGTGCGCTCCGCGAACCGCCCCACGAGCCGCCCGTTGAGCTGGCCCGCCAGCACGATCCCGATCCCGTTCCCGCCGAACACCAGGCTGAAGTCCTGCGGGCTCAGTCCGTACACCTCCTGCAGCACGAACGAGGACGCTGACACGTAGGCGAACAACCCCGCGAACATCAGCCCGCCCGCCAGCGCGTAGCCGAGGAACGACCGGTCCGCCAGCAACCTCCCGTACGTCCGCAGCGTCGCACCGAGCCGGTTCGGGCTGCGGCGTTCCGGCGGCAGCGGCTCCGGCAGCGCGAGCGCCGTCGCGAGCAGCAGCAGTGCGCCGAACACCGTCAGCACCACGAACACGCCGCGCCAGGACGTCAGACGTAGGACCTGTCCACCGAGCACCGGCGCCAGGATCGGCGCGAGGCCGCTCACCAGCATCAGCATCGAGAAGAACTTCGTCATCGCCGTGCCCGAGTACAGGTCGCGCACGATCGCCCTCGCGATCACGATCCCGGCCGCCGCGCCGAGCGCCTCCAGCATCCGCGCGGCGATGAGCAACTCCACCGAAGGGCTCACGGCGCACAGCACGGACGAAACCGCGTACACGGCCAGCCCGGCGAGCAACGGCTTGCGGCGCCCGACGGCGTCCGAGATGGGGCCCAGCACCAGCTGTCCCACGGCCAGTCCGACGATGAACGCCGTGAGTGTGAGCTGGAGGGTGGCGTCCGCGCTGTGCAGGTCGTCGGCCATCCTCGGCAGCGCGGGCAGGTACATGTCGATGGACAGTGGCGCGAAGGCCGAGAGGCCGCCGAGGATCAGCGCGTAACGCAGGGTTTTCGGTGCGGCGGGGGCAGTGGCAGTCGTCGAAGCAGTCGCGGTCAAAATCTCTCCCGTCTCCGAAAGACCGCGAACGACCGGGAACCCCCTGCTATTCCCCGACGTGGCGAGGACCACTCGGCGAACGGGCACGTAGGCTTCGCCCAGCGTCGACGAGGAGGTGCCTGTGGCCGAACGATTCGGTGGCTACCAGAACGAGATCTACCTGCAGGGCCTTGCCGGGAACAAGCCCCCGTTCACCACGGACCTCACCGCGCTGGAGGACGCCGCCGCGACCGTGCTCACCCCCGAGGCGCTGGGCTACGTCGCGGGCGGGGCGGGTTCGGGCGCCACCATGCGCGCGAACCGCGAGGCGTTCGACCGCTGGCGGATCGTGCCCCGCATGCTCACCGACGCGACCGACCGCGACCTGATGACGACGCTGTTCGGCACCGAGTTCCCCGCGCCGGTGCTGCTCGCACCCGTCGGCGTGCAGTCGATCGTGCACCCGGACGCCGAACTCGCCACCGCCCGCGCCGCCGCCGGGCTGGGGGTGCCGATGATCCTGTCCACCGCCGCGTCCCGGACGCTCGAGGAGGTCGCCGAGGCGAGCGGCGAGGGCCCGCGCTGGTTCCAGCTGTACTGGCCCAACCACCCCGACGTCTGCGCGAGCATCGTCGGGCGTGCCCGCGAGGCCGGCTACACCGCGCTCGTCGTCACGCTCGACACGTGGACGCTCGCGTGGCGCCCGCGGGACCTCGACCGCGCGTACCTGCCGTTCATCCGCAACGAGGGCACCGCCATCGCCATGTCTGACCCCGCTTTCCGCGCCCTGCTGGCGAAATCGCCCGAGGAGGACGAGCAGATGGCGCTCCTGCAGTGGGTGGGCATGTTCACCGGCACCGACAAGAGCTGGCAGCAGCTGGCGGTGCTGCGCGAGCTGTGGGACGGGCCGATCCTGCTCAAGGGCATCCAGCACGTCGACGACGCCCGCCGCGCCGCCGACGCCGGGATGGACGGCGTCGTCGTCTCCAACCACGGCGGCAGGCAGGTCGACGGCGCGCTCGGTGCGCTGGAGGCACTGCCGGGCATCGCCCAGGCGGTCGGCGACCGGCTGGAGGTGCTGTTCGACTCCGGGGTGCGCACCGGTGCGGACGTCCTCAAGGCCCTGGCGCTGGGCGCGAAGGCGGTGCTGCTCGGGCGGCCCTACGTGTACGGGCTGGGCCTCGGCGGCGAGGACGGCGTCCGGCACGTGCTCCGCAGTCTGCTCGCCGACCTGGACCTCACCCTCGGGCTGGCCGGTCACCGGTCTCCCGCGACGCTGAGCCCCGAGGTGCTCGTCCGCGCGTGATCGCGAGGAACACCGCGACGAGTGCCGCGCTGACCCAGGCCGGGCCGCGCCCGTCCACGCCCAGTGCCACCGCGGCCAGCGCGGGTCCCACGGCGGCGCCGACGTTCAGGGCCGCCGTGGCGTAGGAACCCGCCATCGTCGGCGCACCCGCGGCTTCGTGGAGCGCCGAGGCGATCAGCGTGCTGCCGACGCCGAACGAGAGCGCGCCCTGCGTGAACGCCAGCACGAACACCGCGCCGGGGAACGCGGCGAGCGCGAGCCAGCCGCCGAGCAGGAGCAGCCCGCCCACGCCGAGCACGACGCCCGGCCGGTCGTCGGACAGCCGCCCCGCGACGGTGACCCCCGCGAAAGACCCCAGCCCGAACAGCACCAGCACGACGGGAACGGCCGCTCCGGCCGCGAGTGCGGCGAGGAACGTGAAGCTGCCGAACGTGGCCGCGTTGACGAACGCGCCGAGCAGCAGCACCACGAGCAGGCGCGGCCGCCGCAGCTCGGCCAGTTCCCGGCGGAGGTCCACCCGCGCCGCCGCGCCCGCGGGCACGAGCAGGACCGCCACCAAGGCGGGCAGGCACAGCAGCGCGACCGCCCAGAACGTGGCCCGCCAGCCGAACGCCGCACCGAGCAGTGCGCCGCCCGGCACGCCGGCGACCGTCGCGAGCGTGGTCCCCGCGAGCAGGACGGCCACCGCGCGTCCCTTCCTGCCGGTGTCGGCCGCCGCCGCGAGCGCGACCGCGAGGAAACCGGCGTTGGCCAGTGCCGCGAGGACCCTGGTGGTGAACAACACGGCGAAGCTCCCGGTCACCGCGCCGGCCACGTGCGCGGCCAGGAACACGACGAGGAACCCGCCGAGGCTCGCCCGCCGCGGCCAGCGGCGGGCGAGTGCGGCCATGAGCGGTGCGCCGACGACCAGACCGATCGCGAACGCCGACGTGAGCAGCCCCGCCGTGCCCAGTGGCACGCCGAGATCCACGGCGAGGTCCGGCAGCAGGCCGGCGAGCATGAACTCCGACGTGCCCATGGCGAACACGGCGACAGCGAGCAGGTAGAGGGAAAACGGCATCGAGCGACTCCGGGGTGAGAGAGCGGTTGGTACGTCTCGTCACTCCCGGTCAGCCGGGGAATCTCAGGGGTTCAGGGGGCTGACGGGGTGACCGAAAGCCCCCGCCCAGTCCGCTTCCGGGCTCGACACGAGACCGGACTCTACTCGACGCCGCTCCCCGGGGTCTTCCCGAAACGGGCACGGGCTTCGTCACTGACCGGGGTGAAGAAGTTGACCAGGTTGCCGTCGGGATCGCGGAACAGCAGCGACCGGTTCCCCCACGGCATCGTGGTCGGCTTCTGCACGACCTCGGGCGCGGCGGCCAGGGCCGTCAGCCGTTCGTGCTCCCGGTCGACGTCCTCGACGAGGAACTCCAGGATCACGGTCCGGTTCGAGCGCGGCACGGCGGCGCCCGGGCTGAACAACGCCATGGTTTCGACGCTGCCGATGGCGAGGGTGCACGACGGGGTCACGAGTTCGGCGAACTGCTCGGCGAGCCAGCGCGCTTCGACGCCGGTGGCCTGTTCCCAGAACTCGACGAGGCGGCGGACGTCTTCGGTGATGACGCGGACGGAGGCGAACTGCACGGTGGTTCCTTCCTGGACTGGAGTGGACACCGGCCAAGCTAGGGGTGACTCCGGACAGAACCCGCCCGGATTGGCGAGGGATTTAACCGGCGGACACACCCCGCGACCGCCGGTTAAACTGGAATCCGTATGTCTACGCCATCCCCCCTTGCTGAGCTGCGGGCCAGGCTGCCCGAGTTGATGCTGCGCGACGAGCACCGGTTGCGGCGGCGGCTCGACGGTGCCCGCAAGGCGCGGGACCCGGAGCGCGTGGCGCGGCAGCTCGCGGCCGACGTCGACGCCGCGGAGCAGCGCGTGCGGCGGCGCCGGGCGAACCGGCCGAAGATCACCTACCCCGCCGAGCTGCCGGTCAGCAGGCGCAAGGACGACATCGCGGCCGCGATCAGGGACAACCAGGTCGTGATCGTCGCGGGGGAGACCGGGTCCGGCAAGACCACACAGCTGCCCAAGATCTGCCTGGAACTGGGGCTCGGCGTGCGCGGCCAGATCGGGCACACCCAGCCGCGGCGGCTCGCGGCCCGCACCGTCGCGGAGCGCATCGCGAGCGAGCTGGGCACGGAGCTCGGCGGCGCGGTCGGGTACCAGGTGCGGTTCACCGACACCAGCGGCGACGACACGATGGTCAAGCTGATGACCGACGGCATCCTGCTGGCCGAGATCCAGCACGACCGGATGCTGCGCCGCTACGACACGATCATCATCGACGAGGCGCACGAACGCAGCCTCAACATCGACTTCCTGCTCGGCTACCTCAAGCAGCTGCTGCCGCGCCGCCCCGACCTCAAGGTGATCATCACCTCGGCGACGATCGACCCCGAGCGCTTCGCCGAGCACTTCGGGGGCGCGCCGATCGTCGAGGTCTCCGGCCGGACTTACCCGGTCGAGGTCCGCTACCGGCCCATTGTGGACCCCGACCAGCCGGACGCCGAGGAGCGCGACCAGGTCCAGGCGATCTCCGACGCGGTCGACGAGCTGTGTGCCGAAGGGCCCGGCGACATCCTCGTGTTCCTGTCCGGGGAACGGGAGATCCGCGACACGGCGGACGCACTGTCCAAACAGGACCGTCCGAACACGGAGGTCCTGCCGCTGTACGCGCGGTTGTCGGCGGCGGACCAGCACCGCGTGTTCCAGCGGCACACCGGGCGGCGCATCGTGCTCGCGACGAACGTCGCCGAGACGTCGCTGACCGTGCCGGGCATCAAGTACGTGATCGACCCGGGCACCGCGCGCATCTCCCGCTACAGCCACCGCACGAAGGTGCAGCGGCTGCCGATCGAGCCGATTTCGCAGGCGTCCGCGAACCAGCGGAAGGGCCGCTGCGGCCGCACGTCGGACGGCATCTGCATCCGGCTGTACACCGAGGCGGACTTCGAGTCGCGCCCGGAGTTCACCGATCCGGAGATCCTGCGCACGAACCTCGCCTCGGTCATCCTGCAGATGACCGCGCTCGGGCTCGGCGACATCGCCGCGTTCCCGTTCGTCGAGGCGCCGGACCGCAGGCAGATCACCGACGGCAAGCAGCTGCTGCAGGAGCTCGGCGCGTTCGACGGGGACAAGCTCACCGAGGTCGGCAGGCAGCTCGCGCAGCTGCCGGTGGACCCGCGGCTGGGCCGGATGGTGCTGGAGGCCGCGAAGAACGGCTGCGTGCGCGAGGTGATGATCATCGCCGCGGCACTGTCCATCCAGGACCCGCGCGAGCGGCCGGCCGACAAGCAGGAGGCCGCGCAGCAGCAGCACGCCCGGTTCGCCGACAAGACCTCGGACTTCCTGGCGTACCTGAACCTGTGGGAGTACCTGCGGGAGCAGCAGAAAGCGCTTTCCAACAACCAGTTCCGCAGGCTGTGTCGCAACGAGTTCCTCAACTACCTGCGCGTGCGCGAGTGGCAGGACATCTACAGCCAGCTCCGCCAGCTCGCGAAACCGCTCGGCATCACGCTCAACAGCGAGCCCGCCGACCCGCAGAACGTGCACATCTCGCTGCTCGCCGGGCTGCTGTCGCACGTCGGGCTGAAGGACCCGGAGAAGGGCGACTACCTCGGTGCGCGGGGTGCGCGGTTCGCGGTGTTCCCCGGTTCGGCGTTGTTCAAGAAGCAGCCGCGCTGGCTGGTGTCGGCGGAACTGGTCGAGACCTCCCGGCTGTGGGCGCGGGTGAACGCCCGGATCGAACCCGAGTGGGTCGAGCCGCTCGCGGGGCACCTGGTGAAGCGCACGTACTCGGAGCCGCACTGGGAGCGCAAGCGCGCCGCGGTCGTGGCGAGTGAGCGCGTGACGCTCTACGGCGTACCGCTCGTGGTGGGGCGCAAGGTGAACTACGGGCGCATCGACCCGGAGCTGTCGCGCGAGCTGTTCATCCGGCACGCGCTGGTCGAGGGTGACTGGGACACGCGGCACGAGTTCTTCGCGGCCAACCGGGCGCTGCTCGACGAGGTCGAGGACCTGGAGAACCGCGCCCGCCGCCGTGACCTGCTGGTCGACGACCAGACGTTGTTCGAGTTCTACGACCAGCGCGTCGGCGAGGAAGTGGTGTCGGGGCGGCATTTCGATACCTGGTGGAAGAAGACACGGCGCACGCAGCCCGACCTGCTCAACTTCGAGAAGGCGATGCTGGTCACCGAGGCGGCGGACGCCGTGCGCGAGTCCGACTACCCGGACACGTGGACGCAGGGTTCGCAGCGGCTCGCGCTGACGTACCAGTTCGAGCCGGGCGCCGACGCCGACGGCGTGACCGTCCACATTCCACTCCCGGTGCTGAACCAGATCACGCCCGACGGGTTCGACTGGCAGGTGCCGGGGTTGCGCGAGGAGCTGGTGACGGCGCTGATCAAGTCGTTGCCCAAGCAGCTGAGGCGCAACTTCGTGCCCGCGCCGGACACGGCGAAGTACGTGCTGTCGCGGGTTTCCCCGGCGGACGGCCCGCTGCTCGACGTGCTGGCGGCGGAGCTGGAGGACCTGCGGGGCGTGCCGGTGCCGCCGGACGCCTGGCAGCTCGCGGCCGTGCCGGAGCACCTGCGGATGACGTTCCGCGTCGTCGACGAGCGGGGGCGCAAGCTCGCCGAGGGCAAGGACCTGCTCGCGCTGAAGCGGTCGTTGAGCGGCAAGGTCCGCGAGACGATTTCCAAGGCTGCCAACAGCATCGAGCGCGAGGGGCTGACGAAGCCGGCGTTCGGGGAGCTGCCCCGGGTGTTCGCGAGCACCCGCCGCGGGCACGAGGTGAAAGCGTTTCCCGCGCTCGTCGACGAGGGTTCGACGGTGGCCGTGCGGATGCTCGACACGCCGGTCGAGCAGCGGCAGCAGATGTGGCTGGGCACGCGGAAGCTGTTGCGGCTGAACCTGCCCTCGCCGATGAAGTTCATCAACCGCAACCTGTCGAACAACGCGAAACTGGTGCTGGGCCGCAACCCGCACGGCAGCGTCGCAGGGTTGCTGGAGGACTGCGTGAACTGCGCGGTCGACAAGCTGATGGCCGACAACGGCGGTCCGTCGTGGGACGAGGCCGGGTTCGCCGTGCTGCTGGAGAAGGTGCGTGGCAGCGTGAACCCGACCGTCCTGGTTGTACTGTCCGAAGTGGAGCAGATCCTGCGCGCCGCGAACGACGTGGAAACGCGCCTGGCGGACGCGCGCGGCCCTGCGGAGTCGCTCGCGGACATCCGCGCCCAGCTCGACGGGCTGGTGTTCCCGGGTTTCGTGACGGCGACGGGCTTCGACCGGCTGCCGAACCTGGTCCGCTACCTGCGGGCGATCGAGCGCCGGATCGACAAACTGGCGAACGCGGCGGCCAAGGATGTCGAGCTGCTGCGCGATGTGCAGTGGCTGCAGGAGGAGTACCAGCGGGCGGTGGCGGCGCTGCCCCCGGGCGTCCAGCCGGGCCCGGAGCTGGTCGAGGTGCGCTGGATGCTGGAGGAGCTGCGGGTGAGCTACTTCGCCCAGACGCTCGGCACGGCACACCCGGTATCCGCGAAGCGGATCCTGAAGGCCCTCGACGCCGCGGCGGCTTGAGGGTTGGGTGGTGGTGTCGCTGGACTGGCGCCGTGAAGGCGAGTTGACGGGCTAGTCGACTGAGTGCTGGCGGGAGGCTGGGGAGTGGTGGGGCGGGGCCTCGCGGTGGGGCGGTTGTCGCTGTTTCGTGGTGGTCTCTCTGGTCGGTGTTCACTCGGGGATCCGGCGAAGCGGATCCTGAAGGCCCTCGACGCCGCGGCGGCTTGAGGCCGGATCCCCCCGACCTCACTTCGCGTCGGCGTAGACGTCGACCACCGCGGTGTGCATGGGGAAGTGCACGGGGCACGACGGGCCGAACATGAGCGCCGACGCCTCGCTCATCGCGGCCTCGATCATCGCCGGGATGTCGCCCGCCACGTCGTCCGGGGCGTGGACTATCACCTCGTCGTGCTGGAAGAACACCAGGTGCGCCGGTGACGGCAGGCGCTGCCGCAGCGTCGCCAGCATCACCGCCGTGAAGTCCGCCGCGCTGGCCTGCACCACGAAGTTCCGCGTGAACCGGCCCCAGTTCCGCGACGCCTGCCGCGCCCTGCCGTCGTCCTCCGCCGCGCCCGTCAGCGCCCGCCACGCCTCCGACGGCGCCGGTGACGTCCGGCCCAGCCGCGACCGCACCCGCTCACCGCGCTCACCCGCCTGCGCCGCACGCTCCACATAGGACACCGCGTCCGGGAAACGCTGGCGCAGCAACGCGAGCAGCGACGCGGCCTCCCCGGCCGTGCCGCCGTACATCCCGGACAGCATGGCGATCTTCGCCCGGCCCCGCGACTTCTCGTCCAGCACCGGGAACATCGCCTCCGCCAGGCGGGCGTACAGATCCGTCGAAGCCGAGACCTCCGCCAGCCGCCGGTCACCCGACAACGCGGCGAGGATCCGCGGCTCCAGCTGCGCCGCGTCGGCCACCACGAGCTTCCAGCCCGGATCCGCCCGCACGCACACCCGCAGCGTCTTCGGGATCTGCAGCGCCCCACCGCCCTGGCTCGCCCAGCGCCCCGACACCACCCCGCCGACCACCCACGACGGCCGGAACCGCCCGTCGTGCACCCACTCCTCCAGCCACGCCCAGCCGTTCGCCGAGTACAACCGCGAAAGCTCGCGGTACTCCAGCAGCGGCGGCACCGCGGGGTGGTCGATCTTGCGGATCACGTGGGCCCGCGCCGACGGGATCGAGATGCCCTCCCGGCCGAACGCCCGCACGATCGTCGCCGGGCTGTCCGGGTTGACCGGTTTGCCGCCGAACGCCTCGCTGACCCGCACCGCCAGCTCGACCAGCTTCTTCGGCCGCTGCCCGGCGGGCACTCGCGGCCCCAGCAGCTCGGTCAGCAACGCGTCGTGCACGTCCGCGCGCCACGGCAGGCCGTCGGCGGACATCTCCGCCGCGGCCAGCGCGCTCGCCGACTCCGCCGCGACCAGCAACCGCATCCGCTCCGGCTGCTCGCACCTCCGGATCCGCCGCTCCTGCTCGGCCAGCACCACCTTCGCCGCGTCCACCACCGAGACCCCGTCCGGCAGCCCGGAACCCCGCGTCTCGAACAACGCGGGCTGCACGTCGGCGTGCGCCGGCTCGTCCGGCGGCGGTTCGAGCCCGTTCGCCCTGGCGAACGCCGCCGCCAGCCCCCGCGGCCCGCCCGTGCCCTCGTGCGCCAGCAGCAGCCCCTCGGCGAGCGACAGGTCGTGGCACCGGCTCACCCGCAGCCCACCCCGCACGAACTCCGGATAGCCCCGCTCCACCGACGGGAACACCCACCGCGGCCGGTGCTCACGCTCCAGTTCGGCGAGCCCGGCCAGGTCGAGCGTGCGCCGGCCGGACGGGGTGAGCACGTCGAAGCGCCCGCCCTCCTCCTGCCCGACGAAGATGTGCACCTGGAGATTCTGCGCCACACCACCGACAGTTTTCGTATCCGCGGGTTCAACCGGCGGGCCGCCGGATACGTGTGCACGGTGACCCATCGACGCACTACGAGGAGGACCCTTGGATCCAGCAGGCACGACGTTCGGCAGTGACACCAGCCACCACCAGGGCGATGTCGACTTCGCCGCCCTGTACCGCGACGGGCTCCGGTTCGCGATCCACAAGGCGGGCCAGGGCGACTGGGCCGACGACAAGTTCGCGGCCAACAGCGCCCGATCGCACGTGGCGGGCATGATCACGGCCGCGTACTGGTTCCTCGACAGCCGGTACCCCGTCGAGGCCCACCTCGACGCGGTCGAGCGCACGGTGCCGAAGACGATGGCGTTGCTCCCGGACGTGGAAAGCATCGAGGGCAGCAACGGCCAGGTCGTCTCCGCGCCCACGCTCGCGATGACCCGCCAGTTCGTGGACGGCGCGCGAGCTCGCGGCTACCGGGTGCCGCTGGTGTACCTGCCCCGCTGGTACTGGCAGAGCTGGGGTTCGCCGTCGCTGGCCGGGCTGCCGCCGCTGGCGCAGTCCTTGACGACCAGCGCGTTCTCCGGGTGCTCGCGGCCGCCGGGCACGAACCAGTACATGAAGTGCGGCCGGCCCGCCATCTCGATCGCGACCTCGATGTCGTTGCCTGCGGGGTATCTCATCGGGCGTCCTCCAAGACGACGAGCGGGGCCCTGTCCGCGGCCCCGAAGAGCGACGCGAGCTGCTGCGGTGTGCCGCGGAAGGCGTTGGCGTCGTAGGGGCTCAGCGACGGGGCGCTCGCGGAGCTGGTGAACTGCAGCAGGAGCACCGGTAACCCGCCGTAGCCGTCCCAGTACGAGGCCGGCACGTCCCGGTACTCGTCGAGGTAGCCGCCGGGGTCCAGGTCCGGGTAGCGGCTGGACCATACATCAGGCGCACCCCCGACGGCATCCCCGCCTCTGACTGGGAGAAGGGCCGCAGCTACGGCCCCGTGGGCACCGAGGGGTACCCGCTGCTCACCACGATCGACCCCGACCGGCCTGGCCCCATCGAGACCGCCGAGGACGTGGTCGTCGCCCGGTTCGTCGTGGACGCGCGGGTGCCGTTCCACGCCTTCGCGGTTTGAACACCGGTTCCGTCTCCTGCCTACCCTCCGGTAACGTCCGTACCGTCGGTACGGTCGGCCCCAACGGAGGTGCCATGCTCGGCGGCAAGGTGACGGAGACGGTCCGCAGCATCGAGGTCATGTGGAAGGCGGGCCTCATCCCGTTCCCGAGGATCGACGAAGGGCTGCAAGCCGTCGTCGCGATGCGCAGGATCGGCCCGTTCGCCGCCGCGGCCCAGATCGCCGCCCGGCGCAGCCCGCACGCCGTCGGCCTCGTGGACGAGCGGGGCCCGCTCACCTTCCGGCAGCTCGAACTGCGGTCGAACGCGCTCGCCCGCGCGTGGGCCGCGCGTGGGATCAAACCCGGGACCGTGATGGCCGCGCTCTGCCGCGACCACCGGGGGCTGGTGCTGACGATGTCCGCGGCGGGCAAGCTCGGCGCGCGGCTGCTGTTGATGAACACCGGTTTCGGGGGCAGGCAGCTCGCCGACGTGGTGCGGCGCGAGAAGGCGCGAGCCCTGGTGTACGACCAGGAGTTCACGGACCTGCTCGCCGGCATCCCCGCGGACGTCGACCGGTACCTGGCCTGGGTGGACTCCGACGACGCGCTCGACGGCATCCCGGTCCTCGACGAGCTGATCACCAGCACCGACGACCGGCCGATGCCCGCGCCCGCGCGGCGTGGTGGTTTCGTGCTGCTGACCAGCGGGACGACCGGCACACCGAAGGGAGCTCCGCGCGACCACACCTCCCTGTTCTCCACCGCGCAGTTCCTGGACCGGATTCCGTTGCGGGCAGGGGAGAGCACGTACCTCGGGGCGCCGATCTTCCACGGCACCGGGCTTTCGCAGTTCATCCTGTCGTACGCGCTGGGGTGCAAGGTCGTGATGCGCCGCCGGTTCGACCCCGAGGAGGCGCTGAAGGGCGTCGAGGAGCACCGGTGCACGGCACTGGTGCTGGTGCCGACGATGCTGCAGCGCATCGTCGACCTCGGCCCGGAGGCCCTCGCCCGGTACGACACGTCCTCGCTGCGGATCATCTTCGTCGCGGGCTCGGCGCTGTCGCCGGACCTGGGCAACCGGGCGACGAAGGCGTTCGGCGACGTGATCCACAACCTGTACGGCTCGACGGAGGTCGCGGTCGCGACGGTCGCGACGCCCGAGGACTGGCGCAAGGCGCCGGGCACGGTGGGGCGGTCGCCGGTCGGTTGCCGCGTCGCGCTGTACGACTCGGCGGGGCAGCGGATCACCGAGCCCGGCGTGACGGGCCGGGTGTTCGTCGGCAGCGGGCTGAGCTTCCACGGGTACACCGACGGCAGGCAGAAGGAGATGATCGACGGGCTGCTGTCCACCGGTGACGTCGGGCACTTCGACGAGAACGGGTTGCTGTTCATCGATGGTCGTGACGACGAGATGATCGTGTCCGGCGGGGAGAACGTGTTCCCGGTCGAGGTGGAGAACCTGCTGGTGGAGCGGCCGGACGTGCTCGAGGCCGCAGTGATCGGCGTGCCGGACGAGCAGTTCGGGCAGCGGCTGAAGGCGTTCGTCGTCCGTGCCCAGGGCAGCGACCTGGACGCGGACACCGTGCGGGAGTACGTGAAGTCGAACCTCGCCCGCTACAAGGTGCCCAGGGACGTGGAGTTCGTGGAGCAGTTGCCCCGCAACGCGACGGGCAAGGTGCTCCGGACGGAGCTGGCCTAGACCTCCTCGCCGGAAGCCAGGAACACCACGAGTGCGGCGATCTCCTCGGGTTCGGTGATGTGCCCGGTCGACAGGCCCAGTGTCGGGCTTTACGGGCTCGCGTCGCCGGAGGCTGGTGGGCTGGTGGCCAGTCTGAACGCGTTCGCGGGAAGGCGTGGGGGTTGAGAGGTCGGCGGCGGGATGGGCCGCTGCCGTCACCGATGGCCGAGTCTGGAAAGTCGGCGGCGGAATGGCCGATGTCGCCGAGTGGTGGCCGCATCTGAATGTGCTTGCGGCACCACCCGGGAGCCGAGCCAGTGGCGGCGGGATGCGCCATCGCCACCACCGGCTCCCGAGCTGTCAGCTGGTGCAGGCGGCCCCACCGAGGACCAGCATCGAATGCCCGCGGTCCTCGCGTCCGTTCGCCCCGATCACGTAGCTGTCGACGTCCACCCGCCAGCCCGCGGCCACCGGGCCGTCGGCGCCGACGAGTTCACCCGGGCCCGCGGTGCGCACGGAGATGTCGGCGAACTGCGGCAGGTTCTGGTCCGCCATGCTGACCTGGGGCAGCCGCAGCGGCACATCGCGGACCACGTAGGGCTCGTCCAAGGGCAGCGCGACCCGGGCCAGTACGCCGTCGGGCTGCCGAACCCACAACCCGCTCCCTCCCGTGCCACGCAGCCCCGGGCACTGCGCGATGCTCGTCGCGTCGTCCAGGTACAGCCACACGTGCTGGGGCCCGCCCTGCGCCTCCAGCATGTAGTCCGCCTGCACGTGGGCGTCCACGCTCCCGCTGTCGCTCAACGTCGCGGTGGACTCGTAGGACCTCGGCGCGGTCGCCCCCGCCGGCGGCACGGAGTCGTCGAACCAGCCGACCTTCCGGTTCACGTCGAGGAACCAGGAAGTGCCGGTGGACAGCGGGCCGACGGGCAGCGACTGCTCGTCGAACGTGCCCCCGGCGGTGCCCGGCGCCTCCGGCGACCGGAAGACGAGGGACGCGGTGTCGTTGTCGGTGCCCTCCAGCGCGGGCACGTCGTAGGCGGCGGTGACGGCGTAGGCCACCGGCGCGCCCGCGGCAGACGTCACCGGTGCGGACCCCACCCGCGCGGCGGATGCCGCCACCACCGGCGAGGCGGACGCCACTCCCGGCAGGCAGGCCACGACCAGTGCGGCGCAGGCGGCCGCGATGCTTCCCGATTTCACCCCAGGCTCCTTCGATTTCGGAAATGTCCACCTGCAGACGCGGCCTGCGCGGGCCGGGTTGCAGGGCAGGGCGAAACCGGCCTCCCGGTGCAGATTCCGGTGAGTCAGCGGGCGAATTCGAAGAGGTAGGACGTTCTACGTCCAGCCGATTCCGAACACGCCGGGCCCGAAGTCGAGCGCGACCGCGTGCACCCCGCCCGTCGTGTCGAGGTGGAGATCGCGCCGCTCCTCACCCTTCTCGGGATCGGTGCGGGTGTACTGCCAGCAGCGCTCGGGAGCCGTGTCGAAGCTGATCTCCAGCAGGTACTCGCGCACCGGGCGGCGGAATTCGCGGTAGTAGGTGTTCGAGCACGGGGGATAGGGCGGGCCACCGTTGGTCAGCGTGTACTCGATCAGCTGCGTCTCGCCCCGTTCGAGGGTGCGGTCGAACAGCAGCTCGGCGGCCGTCAGCCCGTGCTCCGTGTCGACCTCGACCCGGCCCGCGCGGCAGTTGCGGAGCGCGTGCAGCCGGGGCGGCCCGGTGTCGGTGCCGCCGTGGTCGTACACCAGCAGCCAGCGGTCCTGGCCGTCGGCCGTCGCCTGGAACACCGCGCGCGCCGTCGTGCTGCGCTGCCCGCCGTCCGCCGCGATCTCGCACCGGTCGTGCAGGCTCGCGAGCTTCAGCTTGTGCTGCTGCTCCAGCGCGTGCGGCGCGCCGACCCGCTCCAGCAGGGTCCGCAGCGCTTCGACGGGGAAGTTGACCGGCTCGGTGCGCGGCCGGTTCGTGCCGCGCGGACGCGGCGGCGGCAGCAGGCTCAGCAGCTCACCGGGGCGCAGCCCGAGCACGTCCTCGAGCACCCGCACGGCCGACAGCGAACTCTGCCGCTCCGGCTGCCGTTTGCCGGACTGCCAGTAGCTCAGCGCGGTGATGCTCACCGGGATACCGTTGGCGCGCAGCCGCGCCTGCAGCCGGTCGAGACTCAGCCCGCTACGGGCGATCGAAGTGCGCAGCGCCTTGGAGAACGCGGTGTCGGTATTGGCCACCTGATCCCGCCTCGCCGTCTTGCCTGCTTTCCCAACCTTAG
Source organism: Amycolatopsis dongchuanensis (assembly GCF_039542405.1). Lineage (NCBI taxonomy): Bacteria > Bacillati > Actinomycetota > Actinomycetes > Pseudonocardiales > Pseudonocardiaceae > Amycolatopsis > Amycolatopsis dongchuanensis. The sequence goes on along the minus strand of NZ_BAABIB010000040.1, from coordinate 34,229 downwards.
CAGCGCTCACCCAAACGGGTTAGTAGTGGTAACTGTGAATTATTGCCGTGAGTGGCGATCACCGGTTTGCATGACCTTCTAATCACTAAATCGGGTGGGAGGAAGTCGCATGGTGAATGCTCGGAAGTTACTCGCGGCCGGGGTGGCTCTCGCGGTCGTCGCCGGCGGCACCGCGAGCGCGCAGGCCCAGGAGGGGCAGATCCGCGAGGCCGGCACCCCGGGCGCGGTGGCGGACAGCTACCTCGTCGTGCTCAAGAACGCCGACGCCGTCAGCAAGCTTTCGCAGACCCTCTCCGGTCGCTACGACACCAGCCTCGCCCGCACGTTCACCGCGGCGCTCCACGGCTTCTCGATCCACGCCACCGAACGCCAGGCCAAGCGGCTCGCCGCCGACAGCAACGTCGCGTACGTGGTGCAGAACCACGTCTTCCGCGTGTCCGACACGCAGCAGAACCCGCCTTCCTGGGGTCTCGACCGCATCGACCAGCGTGACCTCCCCCTCGACTCCTCGTACACGTACAGCACCACCGCGACCAACGTGACCGCGTACGTCATCGACACCGGCGTCCGCGCGACGCACGAGACCTTCGGCGGGCGCGTCTCCGGCGGCTACGACTTCATCGACAACGACGCCGACCCCACCGACGAGAACGGCCACGGCACGCACGTCGCGGGCACCATCGGCGGCAGCGAGTACGGCGTCGCGAAGGGCGTGAAGATCGTGCCGGTCCGGGTGCTCGACGCCGACGGCAGCGGCACCACCGAGCAGGTCGTCGCCGGGATCGACTGGGTCGCCGAGCACGCCTCCGGCCCGTCGGTGGCGAACATGAGCCTGGGCGGCACCTCCGACGACGCGCTCGACCAGGCAGTCGAGGGCGCGATCGCCAAGGGCGTCACGTTCGCCGTGGCCGCGGGCAACGACGGCGCGAACGCCAGCGGCTACTCCCCGGCGCACGTGGCGAGCGCGATCACCGTGGCCGCCAGCGACCGGACCGACAAGCAGGCGAGCTTCTCCAACTACGGGAGCATCGTCGACCTCTACGCCCCCGGCGTGGGCATCACGTCGTCGTGGGGCACGGGCGACACCGCGACCAACACGATCAGCGGCACGTCGATGGCGACCCCGCACGTCACCGGCGCTGCCGCCCTCTACCTCGCCACCCACCCGGCCGCGACGCCCGCGCAGGTGTCCGACGCGCTGACCGCCGCGGCGAGCACCGGCAAGATCAGCAACGCGACCGCGGGCACGCCGAACAGGCTGCTGAACACGGCCGGATAACCTGCGGCCGATGGGAGCGATCTACCTGATCCGGCACGGCCAGGCCTCCTTCGGTGCGGCGGACTACGACCGGCTGTCCGACCTCGGCGCCGAGCAGGGCGCCGTGGTCGGCGCGGAGTTGCTGCGCCGCGACATCCGCTTCACCGAAGCGCGGTCGGGGTCACTCGCCCGCCAGCGCGCCACCGCCGAGACGGTCCTCGACTGGCTCGGCGGCGGCGCGCCGGCCAAGGAGGACCCGAGGTGGAACGAGTACGACCACGTGGACATCGTGGCGCACCACGGGGGCGGCGTGCCGCAGAGCGCGACGGACTCGCGGGGTTACCAGGAAGTGCTGGACGGCGCGCTCGCCGAGTGGATCGGCGCCGGTGAGGACACGCCGTGCGCCGAGTCGTGGCCCGCGTTCCGCGAGCGGGTGCGGGGAGCGCTGGAGGACCTGGTCGCGGCGCTGGGCAAGGGCGAGAACGCGCTGGTCTTCACGTCCGGCGGGGTGATCGGGACGGTGGCGGGGATGCTGCTGGGCGAGCCCGCCACGGGGCTGCTGAAGCTCAACCGCGTCACGGTCAACTGCGGGATCACGAAGGTCGTCGCCGGGCGGAGCGGGCTCACGCTGTTGTCGTTCAACGAGCACTCGCACTTCGACGGACGGGGCGCGCGGCTGCTGACCTACCGGTGAGTTCCGCCGCGGATGAGGAATCCGGATCTTCCGGAACCGGAAGGCGGGGTCACGGCCTTTGCCCGGTTCGGGAGGGTTCTCACTCCGTCTTGAGCAGCGGGGGGAACACGTTTTCGAGCATCGTGACGAGCGTGTGGTAGAGCAGGGTGTGCACCTGGCCCCGGTCGAGTTCCTTGCGCAGCAGCCATTCGCGGCCCGCTGCCTTCACCATGCCGGCGAAGGAGCGCATCAGCGCGTTGAGCTGCGGCCGCGCCTCCGCGTCCGCGGGTACGCCGAACGCATCCAGGACCCGGTCGGCCGACCGGCGCTCCGCCTCGACGAGGATCTCCTCGACCTCCGCGTCCTGCCCGATCCCCTCCGACGTCGCGACGAGCCACATCTTCCCCTGGCTGAGCACCATGTCCAGGAACTTCTCGACCGTGACGTCGGCCCGGTCGGACAGCGGTCCGTCCAGCGGCGTGTGCCCGTCGAGCGCCGGCATCGTCACGGCGCGGCGGATGACCGCGAGGTACAGCTGGCGCTTGGTGCCGAAGTAGTGGTTGATCAGGCCCCGGGCCACGCCCGCCTCCGCCGCGATGTCCGAAGTGGACACCAGGGCGTACGGCCGCTCCCCGAACAGCCGGGCGGCACACGTGAAGATCTGCTCTCTGCGTTCGTCGGGCTCGAGTCTTCGCCATCGGGGTTCGGAAGTGGTTGTCATGGGGCTCATCGTGGCACGGCCCACCACATGATGAACTGCTTTGCTGCAACTTGCAGGCAGCATCAGTCGATCGGAGCGTGACCGGATACGGGAAGTGGGCTGCTCGGCCGAACGAGGGGTGGCCGCGCCGCCGCCGGCCAGCACGGGGCGGCGGCACGCTACCCACAGTAGATCACTCCACAGTGGACCTCAGCGGCGGCGACGGGTGCGGGCCGTGCTGTCGCGGAGCAACACCTCACCGGCCATTCGGCGGGTCCGGCTGCGCCCGCCGGGCGTGCCGCTCAACGCGAGTTCCATCGCCTGCTCGCCCAGGTCCTCCAGCGGCAGCGCGACGGTGGACAGCGCCGGGTTCAGATCGCGGGCCACCGGGATGTTCCCGAAACCCGCGACCGAGATGTCTCCTGGCACGTCACGCCCCGCCGCCCGGAACGCCGCCAGCGCACCGATCGCCATCTCGTCGCTCGCCGCGAACACGCACGTGGCGCGGTGCTTGCCGGACAGGAACTCCTCGGCGGCCGCGTACCCGCCGTCGCGGTCGAAGGAGGCCTCGAACACGTCTCGTTCGGACAGTTCGATCCCCGCTTCGGCGAGGCCCTCGCGGAAGCCGGTGAACCGGTCCACCACCGCCGTCATCGTCCGCGGCCCGCTGAGCACGGCGAAACGCCGGTGCCCCAGCCCGAGCAGGGCCCCCGCAAGCGCTTTCGCGCCCGACCGGTTCTCCGGCTGCACGCTGTCGACCTTGAGGTTGCGGTGCCTGCCGATGACCGCGACCTGCCCGCCGCCGCGCCGGTACGGCTCCAGTTCGGCGGCCAGCGCGCGTTCCCACGCCCTGTCCTCGAAGCCGGAGCCGGCGAGCACGATCGCCGACGCGCGCTGCCGGCGCAGCGTCGACACGTACGCGATCTCCTTCTCCGGGTCGCGAAAGGTGCTCGCGAGCATCACCAGCAGCCCGTTGCGGTCCGCCGCCCGCAGCACACCCCGTGCCACCGCGGCGAAGTACGGGTCGCTCACGTCGTGGCACACCACGCCGACGGTGGGGTGCGACGCCCCGGCGAGCGCCTGCGCGTGCACGTTGGGGGTGTACGCCAGGTCGGTCGCCGCGGCGAGGACCCTGTCCCTGAGGTCCTCGCGGACGTTGGTCGTGCCGTTGAGGACGCGGGAGGCTGTGGCCAACGACACGTTGGCCACCTCCGCGACGTCCTCGAGCGTCACGTGACTCCTGGCGATCATCCGTCCTCCCCTGGCGGCAAACGCTCTCAACGGCCGAATTCTAGGTGGGTTCCCGGATTTTGCCTGGTCAGATGCACTCGATCGGGTCGGATTACCCGAGGGGCCCCGGTTGTTGTCGGATTGAGGAGTGGTCTGAACCGACAACGAAAGGAACCCCCTGATGCTCTTCGGCGATGAGCACGTACGCCGCTACGAGGAGACCGACGGTGAGGTGGGTCACGACTGGCAGCCGGGAGTGCCGGCCCTGATCCTCACGACCAAGGGCCGCAAGACCGGTGAGGACCGCAAGTTCCCGCTCATCTACCAGGAGGTCGACGGGAACTACGTCATCGTGGCTTCCAAGGGTGGCGACCCGAAGCACCCGGGCTGGTACCTCAACCTGCAGGCGAACCCCGAGGTGAAGGTGCAGGTCAAGGGCGACAAGTTCACCGCACGCGCGCGCACCGCCGACGACGCGGAGCGCGAGAAGCTCTGGCCGGTGATGGCGAAGGTCTGGCCCGCGTACGACGAGTACCAGCAGAAGACCGACCGGAAGATCCCCGTCGTGATCCTCGAACGGGTCTGATTTCCGCGGGCCCGGCGCCGTACCACCGCGCGAACATCGGCCGCACTCCGGGCATAGGCTGGGTGCATGTCTGAACACTTCGACGTTGTGGTGCTGGGCGCCGGGCCTGGCGGGTATGTCGCGGCGATCCGGGCGGCACAGCTCGGACTGCGGACGGCCGTGGTGGAGGAGAAGTACTGGGGCGGCGTCTGCCTGAACGTGGGCTGCATCCCGTCGAAGGCGCTCCTGCGGAACGCGGAGCTGGCGCACCTGGTCACCAAGGAGGCGAAGACCTTCGGGATCTCCTCCGACGGCGACATCCGCTTCGACTACGGCGCGGCGTTCGACCGCAGCCGGTCGGTCGCGGACGGGCGCGTCAAGGGCGTCCACTTCCTGATGAAGAAGAACAAGATCACCGAGTACAACGGGCGCGGCAGGTTCACCGACGCGAACACGCTCGAGGTGAGCACCGCGAACGGCACCGAGACGGTGACCTTCGACAACTGCATCATCGCCGCCGGCGCGACGACCCGGCTGCTGCCCGGCACGAAGCTGAGCGAGCGCGTGGTGACGTACGAGGAGCAGATCCTCTCGCGTGAGCTGCCCGGCAGCATCATCATCGCGGGTGCCGGCGCGATCGGCGTCGAGTTCGCCTACGTGCTGCACAACTACGGCGTCGACGTGGCGATCGTCGAGTTCCTGGACCGGATGGTCCCGCTGGAGGACGCCGAGGTGTCCAAGGAGCTCGCGAAGCGGTACTCCAAGCTGGGCATCAAGGTCCTGACCTCGACGAAGGTCGAGTCGATCGACGACAGCGGCGCCAAGGTCAAGGTGACGGTGTCCTCGAACGGCTCGCAGCAGACGCTCGAGGCCGACAAGGTGCTGCAGGCCATCGGCTTCCAGCCGCGCGTCGAGGGCTACGGCCTGGAGAACACGGGTGTCGAGCTGACCGAGCGGCGGGCCATCGCGGTCGACGGGCACTGCCGCACGAACGTCCCGCACATCTACGCGATCGGGGACGTCACGGCGAAGCTGATGCTGGCGCACGCGGCCGAGTCGATGGGCATCGTGGCGGCGGAGGCCATCGCCGGCGCCGAGACGATGGAACTCGACTACGTGATGATCCCGCGGGCGACGTACTGCCAGCCGCAGGTGGCTTCGTTCGGCTACACCGAGGAGCAGGCCCGCGAGAAGGGCTTCGACGTCCAGGTCGCGAAGTTCCCGTTCACCGCGAACGGCAAGGCGCACGGCCTGGCCGACTCGGGCGGTTTCGTGAAGATCCTGTCGGACGCGAAGTACGGCGAGCTGCTGGGCGCGCACCTGATCGGGCCGGACGTCACGGAGCTGCTGCCGGAGCTGACGCTGGCGCAGCAGTGGGACCTGACCGTGCACGAGGTGGCGCGGAACGTGCACGCGCACCCCACGCTCGGTGAGGCGGTCAAGGAGGCCATCCACGGCCTCGCCGGCCACATGATCAACTTCTGACGCCATGCCGGTCGCGGTGGTGACGGGCGCCGGGTCCGGCCTCGGCCGGGTGATCGCGCGCGCCCTGCTCGACGCGGGGTACGAGGTGGCGCTGGCCGGGCGGCGCCCGGAGGCGCTGGCGGAGACGGCCGAGGGCCGCCCCGCGCTGGTCGTGCCCACCGACGTGGCCGACGAGCAGCAGGTCGAGGCCCTCTTCGACGCGGTGCGCCGCGAATGGGGTCGCCTCGACCTGCTGGTCAACAACGCCGGCACGTTCGGCCCATCGGGTGATGTGGGAGAGCTGGACGTGGCGGCCTGGCGGCAGACCGTCGACGTGAACCTGACCGGCGCGTTCCTGTGCGCCCGTCAGGCCGTGCGGGTGATGAAGGAGCAGCGGCCGCGGGGCGGGCGGATCATCAACAACGGGTCGATCTCGGCCCACGCACCCCGCCCCGGCAGCGCCGCGTACACGGCGACGAAGCACGCGATCACGGGCCTGACGAAGGCGATCTCCCTGGACGGGCGCCCCTTCGACATCGCGTGTGGTCAAATCGACATCGGCAACGCGGCGACGGACATGACGGCGGGCATCGCCACGGGAGCCCGCCAGGCGGACGGTTCGGTGCGCCCGGAACCGACCTTCGACCCGGTGCACGTCGCCGAGGCCGTGGTGTACATGGCGGGCCTCCCGCTCGAGGCGAACGTCCAGTTCATGACCATCACCGCGACGAAGATGCCCTACATCGGCAGGGGCTGAAACGATCAGCCGGTGTCCAGCGATACGAGGGGTGACGTTGACTAAACTGCAGGGGTGGTCGTGGCCTGCAGCGGCCGTCGGCGCAGGCCCTCGTAGCTCAGCTGGATAGAGCAAGAGCCTTCTAATCTCTAGGTCGCAGGTTCGAGTCCTGCCGGGGGCACAGCAGGTGAGCTGCGGGAACTCGTGGGGTCCCGGCTGCCGACCCGACGGCTCGGCGGCCGGGAGGATTCCCGGCCGCCGAGCTTCTTACCTTGGTCCCCCGATCAGGGCATCACGAGCCGCTGGGTGCGGTTTCGATGCGGAAGGCGGTGTCGCCGTCTTTGTTGCAGTAGATGACGCCTTGGCTGCCTGCGGGTTCTTCGGCTTTGGCGCAGTCCCAGTGGCCGAGGATGTCGAGGACGCGGCGTCCGGGGCCTTCGCCGTGGGGTGCTTTGGCGTAGTACTCGTCGATGACGTTGAAGGCTTCGGTGCAGCCGGGGATGGTGCCTTCGGTGGAGGCTTTGGCGATCAGGTCGACCTGCGGGCCACCCGGAGCGCCGACCTTGCCCCCGTTTTCACTGCAGTTGACGTCCGCGCCGGAAGTAGCGGCGCCCAGGTTCCCCGGCGCGGCCTGCACCGCCGCGGCCGTGATCTCGTTGCCTGGAGCAGGAGATCCGTGCCCCGCCGAGATGTTCCCGCCGCAGGCGGAAAGCAGTGCCGTCGCCGCGAGAGCACCGCCCGCCAGCGCCAACTTCATCGTGGTTGATCCCATTTCCGAACCCCTCGATCGAGCCTGTGGTGAATCTCTGACCAGAGGACGGTTCGGGTCGTACGACGTTGCGGCCGACCGTCGCCGACGGACGGAAATGCACCATCGGCCCGCACGGGCCTGACCATCCGGACAAGATTCCGCCGTCCACCGCAACCTGCTGAATCGGTCTTCTGCCGCAGGAATCCGGCCCCACGAGGGTGGTGGCGCGGATGGTCTGCACCTCTTCCGCCATGGCGGCCGGGAAGCGCCTGCGAGCGGAGATCGCCGAAGGTCAGCTCCGGCTGAGTTGGGTCTGGCCCGGGCTGAGGGTCGGCCCGCAGTTGTTCGGCCACCCCGGTGCCGTCAGGTTCACCATGTTGATGGCGCGGTCGACCACCGCCGTGTGGCTCCGGGCGTAGGCGCGGAGCTTGTCGAGCACGGCCTGGTTGGGGACGGCGTCCTTGCGGATCCAGTCGCCGCCCGGGAAACCGTCCGCGTCCGGGGAGTCGAAGATCTGGTCGTAGTCCCTGGCCAGTCGCGGATCGAGCGGGATGCGGTGCCAGCCGCTGCCGTGCGTGTGTGAGGTGATGAAGGTGGGTTTGACCTCGTCGAACACGTAGTCCCGCAGGCCTGCCGGGTCGTTGTCGTGGATGTAGTCGGCGACCCGGGAGTCGCCGAGCCCGCCCAGGTCGACCAGGTGCAGCCGGCTGGTCAGGGAGGAACCGCCGAGGTCGGCCAGCAGCAGGGAAGCCTCCCGCGCCCCGATCAGGTCGGCGTAGGCGTTGAAGGTCCTGCCGTAGCGGTCGGCGACGGCACAGGCCGGGAACGTCGGGGCGGCCCGGAACTGCTGGGACTGCCCCACGAACGACACCGCGGACGGGAGTATCCCGACGAGGAGCGCCGCGGCGAGCAGCGCGCGGACGCGAGGACGGGCCTGGCGCAGCACCTCCGTCGCGGCGAGGGCGGTGATCAGCGCACCCAGCGCCCAGACGGGCGTCGCGAAGCGGTAGGCCCCCATCCAGTCGGGCCGCAGCACGGCGTAGGCGGCCAGGGCGATCGCGAACGGCACGAGCAGCGCGACGAGCCCTCGCCGCCACCGGACCGTCCCGGCCAGCGCCAGCCCGACGACCGACGCGAGCACGAGCACGGCGAGCGCACCGGCGTAGCTCACCAGCTCCCCGATCCTGCCGAGGGTTTCGATGCCGGGCGCGTCTTGCCCCTTCGCCACCGTCGGGTTCGACACCAGACGGCCGAATTCCAGGTACCGCCAGCAGAAATAAGCGCCGGTGGGCACCGCGAACGCGGCGATCGACAGCCCGATGTGCCGCAGGCCCTGCCCGATGGTGCTCCTGCGCTGCCAGATCAGGACCACCACGGGATACGCGGCGCCGTAGCTGAGGCCCTCCGGCCGGGTGAGCGCCGCGAACGCCGCGAGCCCGCCCGCCACCAGCGCGACCCGGGTGGACGACAACCGGTGGTCCAGCACGGCGCGGAACAACCACACCGCCAGGCAGACGACGGCCAGCGCGTAGAGGGAGTTCTCCAGCCCGGAGAAGCACCAGATCACGAAGGACGGGATGGCCGCCAGCACGACCCCGAACACCGCTGTCACCACCCAGGCCCGGTCGGTCACCCGGCGTGCGGCCAGGTGACCGGCCACCAGGATGCCCACGCAGCACAGCAAAGCGAGGGCCTTCGGGAACAGGATGTAGTCGGGGACCCCGAAAATGGTCCCGTGGTCGAACAGCCCGAGCAACCGGCCGACGGTCAGCAGGGCCAGCCACGCCGGATCGGAATAGGCCTCCACCGGGGGCGCGCCCGGCTGCACCACCGGACCCAGCCCTTCGGACAGGTTCCGGGCGTAGGCGAAGGTGATGGCGGCGTCGTCGACCAGCCAACCGCCGTACCGCGAGGCGTGCAGGGCGATCAGTGCCGTCCCGCCGGCGACGGAAAGCCAGGCGGGCAAGCGGGTGCGCCACTTCCGCCGGGCCGGCGCTTCGAGCGCGGCTTTCGCGGGTGCCGTGACCGTCATGGAGTGCCCTTCGGATCACGTAGCACCAGCTCGCCGTGGTCCCCGGCCTGGAAGTCGAACAGGCAGCGGTGGGTGGCGAAAAGGGCACACGTGATGAGCAGGCCCAGCGCGCGAGTGGTCGGCACGATCACGGCCGGGTGCCTGGTCTGTACCTGTTTCGCGTGGCGGAAGGCCGGTGCGGAGTCGGTCACCGCAGCTCCCGCCCCTGGTGCTGTCATACCGGGGTTGTTCCCGGCCATCCGCGTACCGTTGCGTTGGTGATCCACTTCACCGGGCGGGGAGGAGAACGCAACGCCGCGGGGTCGAGCGGGAACGAACAGGATGTGACGATGGCTGGAGAGCGGGTGCTGCGACCGGAGACGCCTGCCGGCGGCGGTGATCCGGATTTCGTGGTCCCGCAGCCGAACGACGACCGGGTGTTGTGGGAGCAGGCGGTCCGCGGGGACCGCGCGGCGTTCGGCGAGCTGTACCAGCGGCACGCCGAGGCCGTGTGGAACTACGCCTACCGGCTGACCGGCTCGTGGGCGACGGCCGAGGACCTCACGTCCGCGACGTTCCTCACCGCCTGGCAGAAGTTGTCGAGCCTGATGCTGGTCAACGCCAGCGCGCGGCCGTGGCTGTTCACCGTGACCAGCAACCTGACGCGTCACGAATACCGCAGCCAGGGGCGGTTCTCCCGCATGCTGACGCGGATCCCGCGCAACGACACGACGCGTGACCACGCGGACGACGTGGCCGCCGCGGCCGACGCGGACCGCCGGCTGCGGGTGGTGCTGGACGCCGTCGACAAGTTGCCCAAGGGGGAACGGAGAGCGGTCGAACTGTGCCTGCTCGGTGAGCTGTCCACGGCCGAGGCCGCGGAGGTGCTGAGGATCGCGGAGGTCAGCGTCCGGGCGCGGATCTCCCGTGCCCGAAGTAGGCTACGGCGTCTCCTGGAGGACACTGGCATCGATTCCACGGGCTTCGAGGAGGGGCGATGAACGAGACCCCCGAACTGCCGGAGCGGCGGCCGATGCCCGAGGGCCTGCGGAACCGGTTGTGGGCCGAGATCGAGCCGCAGCTGGAGGAGCGCGGTCCCGGTGACCGGTTCAGGGCGATGCGCGCCCCGCTGGCCGCGGCCGCCGCGGTGGTCGTGCTCGCCGTCGGGCTCGCGGTCGCGCTGCCGAGGCTCGGCGATCACGGTGACACGGTGCCCGCCACCTCCCCGGAGGACGCGCGGCTGGTCGACGAGTGCGTCCAAGCCGCCCACGGCGTGCTCCCGCCGGGCAGGTGGCGGGCGGGAGCCCGGATCGATGTCGATGCCGAGAACGGCTTCCTGGCCATCCGCGACGACCAGTACGCGGCGGTTTGCGTCCTGAAGAACGACAAGGGCGTGCGCCTGACGCCGAACGAAGTCAGCACGCGCCGGGTGTACGGAAACCTCACCGCGGCGCGTCCGTTCGACTACCTCGACTCCGAGAACTTCGATTACCCCATCACCGAATCCATCCACTTCGGAATCGCGACCAGCGATGTGACGGCTGTTTCCCTGGTGGGGCCTGACAATTCGGTGACCCCGGGGATCGTGCGTGACGGCACCTTCGCCGTGCGGACCAAGTTCCCGGAGAGCAGCGGCGAGCCCACCACCAACCATGTCCGGGCCACGCTCAAGAACGGGCAGGTCGTCGTCGGTTCTTTCCGTTGAGGCCCGGCTTCCGGCGGGGGTGGCCGTCCGGAAGCCGGGGTGCCAGCGGGGTGTGGTCGTCCCGGGTGTGCTGGCTGTTCCAGTGTGGGCCCCTTGTGGGAGGGGGTGTTTTCGGGGCGCTCCATGGCGCGCCTGGGTGGGGCGCGCGTCGTCGAGGGGTGCGAAGCTGGAACGGAACGGCATACTCCTCCCGGTGCGGGAGGACGAGCTGACGTCGTGGTGCCGACGCCACGTGGGCAGCGAACCGGCGGAGGTGCTGTTCCGGCTGCGGAGCATCTCGACCGTGTTCGGGGATGGGCGGGACGTCGTCGTCAAGGCGCGCCCCGCCGAGGGCAGGGCCGCGGCGTGCGTCGCGGCCCAGGAGTGGTTGGCGGGCCGCGGGTTTCCCTGCGCGCGGCCGATCACGCCGGTCGTCGCGGTCGGGGCGCTCGACGTGCACGCCGAGGAGTTCCGGCCCGGCGGTGAGATGCTGCGCGGGGATTCACCGGAGGTGGCTGTCCGGTACGCGGAGGTGTTCGCCTGGCTGATGTCCGAGCTGGCCGGCCTGGTCGTCCCGCGACCGTTGCCGAACCCGCGGTGGGTGCGGTGGGACCACGGCGATCCCGGGCTGTGGCCGGTGATCCCGTTCCTCGATGAGCGGGACCAGACCGTGGTCCCGGACCACGTCGTCGAAACGGCGGTGCGTGCTCGGCGGCGGTTGCTGGCCGCGGACCTGCCGTGCGTGCTGGGACACGGCGACTTCGAGGCGCAGAACCTGCGATGGCGCGGTGGCGGGATCTGGGCGGTGCACGACTGGGACAGCCTCACGTGGCAGCCCGAGGCAGCGCTGGCCGGAGCGGCGAGCGGCACGTTCGCGAGCGCGGGGCCGCCGACGCTGCCGCCGATCCAGAGCTCCGAGGCGTTCCTGGACGCCTACCAGCGCATCCGGCAGCGCCCGTTCACGGTGGAGGAGCGGGAAGTCGCGTGGGCGGCCAGTTTGTGGCCCGCCGCGCACAACGCCCGGTGGGAAGCGCTGCACGGCGACCCGCCGGTGTGTGGTGCTGCCCTGCGGGCTCAGGCGGCGGAGCGCCTCCGTCGAGCGGGTGCGTAGCGCTGTGTAACGCTGTTCAACGATGCGCCGACCACCTGGTGTGAAGCAACCGGCACGGGAAGGACGGGCAGTGCGCAGAACGATAGGGGTCGCCGTCGTGGCCCTCGCCCTCGGCGGATGTGCCGGGGGCACCGAACCCTCGCCCACCGTGGGTACCGAACCGGCATCCACCAGCAGCGCCACGCCCGCGCCCACCTCCGGCGGTGAGCCGCCCGTGACCTCCGCACCGGAACTCATCACCGTTCCTGACGTCAGTGGTATGAACCACCAGGACGCCCAGGACACCATGCAGGCCGCCGGCCTCTACAACCTCCGCGAGGTGGACGGCACCGGGCGCGGCCGCATGCTCATCCTCGACCGCGACTGGGTCCAGACCGGCCAGACCCCCGCCGCGGGCACCAAGGTCACGCCCGACACCGTCATCACCCTCACGGCCATCAAGTACAGCGACCGCTGAGCGCGTCGCTCAGAGGCCCCACGTGCTGGTCATCCTCGCGGCGGTGCACAGGTTCACGTCCAGCAGGTACGCGCCAGACCGTCCACACTGGACGTCCGGGTCGATGGGCTGGCCGTGTCCCATGCCGGTGATGCTGTACGTCTCCACCGCCGTGCGGCCCGACGCGTCGCGGTAGGTGGCGTGGGGGTAGCCGGACACGGTGTCCGTAGTGGACGGTGTTGTCGAGGTACCGTGCACCGCCGTCCACTGGTCCACCAGCTCACGCTGGTTCGCCGGCGCCACCGTGTAATCCGCCGTGCCCTGCCAGATGCTGACCGTTGGCCAAGGGCCCTGGTACGTCGAAGCAGCACGGACCTTCGCGGCCCACTGCGATGGCGTCAGGTCCTTGCCGGGGTACATGCAGCTGTAGGCGTCGATCACGCTCGTGGCGCACCCGTACGGCAGACCCGCCACCACGGCGCCACCCGCGAACAGGTCCGGGTACGTCGCGAGCAGCGCGGCCGTCATCCCGCCGCCCGCGGACAGGCCCGTGACGTACACGCGACGGCTGTCCGCGCCGGAATCGGCGACCGCCCAGCGCACCATCTGCGCGATCGACTCCACCTCGCCCTGCCCGCGCGTCACGTCCGCGGACTGGAACCAGTTGAAGCACCGGCTGATGTTGTTGACCTGCTGCTGTTGTGGCAACACGAGCGTGAACCCGGCGCGCTGGGCCAGCTCGACCCAGCCGGAGCCCTGGCCGTAACCCGTGGCGTTCTGGGTGCACCCGTGCAGCGCCACCACCACGGGGCGCCCGGCCGCGAGGCCGTCGGGCTTGTACTCGTACATCTGCAACGCACCCGGGTTGCTGCCGAACCCGGTGACCTGGCGGATGCTCGCCGCCGACGCGGGCACGGTGCCCGCCGCGACCAGTCCTGCCAGGAGGACGAACAGGAACAAGAACCGGCGCAAAGCCGATCACCTCCTTGTGACCCAGCGTGCACCGAGGGTAGAACCCGTTCCACGACCGGTTCGACGGTGCGGACAGCCACATCGCGGCGCCCGTTTGTGTGGGCGGGAAACATGGTCTGCGTGCGGCTCGCCGCCCTAGTTTTCCCCAATGGCGACAAGGAAGATCTTCACGGTGGCGCTCGCGGGCCTGCTCGCCGCGGTGGTGTTGCCGGGGACGGCGGCCGCCCGTGGAGCCTGCGACGCGCGCGTGCCCGGCGCGCAGTACCAGGAATCGGCGTGCCTGTCCGACCTGACCACGACCGGTACGACCGCCTCGGGGCACACCGTCGCGGCGGACTGGGCCGGGCTGACCTCCGCTGGGCTGCCCGTGCCGGAGCCGGTGCCGGGCGTTCAGGTCGACGGGTACTTCCCCGACGACTCGACCACGAACACCAACCACGGCTGGAACCACGACGCCCAGTTCGTGCTGCGGTTGCCGCGGCACTGGAACGGCGGCCTCGTCGTCGGCGGCTCGCCCGGCAACCGCAGGCAGTACGCCAACGACCGCGCGATCGCCGACCAGGTGCTGGCGCGGGGCTACGCGTTCGCCGCCACCGACAAGGGGAACACCGGCACGAGCTTCTCCCTCGACGGCAAGCGGGCCGGCGACGCGATCGCCGAGTGGAACTTCCGCGTCACCCAGCTGACCGTCGCCGCGAAGGCCGCCGCGACGCGGTTCTACGGCCGCCCCGTCACCCGCACGCTCGCCGCGGGGCTGTCCAACGGCGGGTACCTGGTGCGGTGGCAGCTGGAAAACCGGCCCGCGCTCTACGACGGGGGTGTGGACTGGGAAGGTACACTGTGGACACAGCGGGACAACCTGTTGGTATTCCTACCATCTGCGTTGCGAGGCTCGGCCGTGGAAGCCGGTTTCGCGGCCCAGTCGGAGTTCCTGTGGCCGTACCACCGCGACGTCTACTGGGAGCTGACGCAGCGGATCTACCGCGAAGAGCTGGACCCGGGTTACCGGGGGAACGACGCGGACTACGACTACGCGTCCCGCCCGGAGTCGGTGCACCGGGCCGTCGACCGCATCGCGCTGACCGGGCGGATCGGCAAACCGGTCATCACCCTGCACGGCACACTCGACTCGCTGCTGCCGATCAGCCGGGACTCCGACGTCTACGACCGGATGATCACGAATGCGGGGCGCGGGAGCCTGCACCGCTACTACCGCATCGAGGGCGGTAACCACGTGGACGCGTTGTACGACACCTACCCGGACCGGCTCCGCCCGATGGGCCCCTGTTTCCGCAGCGCCTTCACCGCACTGGAGGGCTGGCTCGACGGCGTGCGCCCGCCCGGCTCGACCACGGTTTCCCGTCCTGCCAACGGAAACCTGGCCGCGGAGTGCTCCCTCGTGGGGGCTGGGGGCGCCTAGGAAGTGTCTGATAAAAGATTGCCCTGGTTGCTGGGATGCTGCCGGTCTCGCGGCGGCTGGAGCACTACAGTGCCTCGCGCGCGATCCGCGGACATCCGCGGCACCACCGCTGTGATTCCCGAGCCGGGCGATCACCGGCCTTCGACGCGGTGGACTCCCCCCGTTGGTGGTGCGGGCGTTTTCACGGAACTCGTGCTTCTTTGCACGATCCTCTTGCCGCGCGGCGGTGTGCGCGGATTCCGTGCTGCACTCGTGACATGGCACTGGACGAGTTCCGCGATCTGCTGGAGCGGCATGGACGGCCCGACCTGGACACCGCCATCGGCGGGGTCCGGATCTGCAAGGCCGACCACACCGTCTCGGCCGGTTCGTCGATGTCCGGGACGGTGTTCGCGCTCGTAGCGCAGGGGACCAAGCGCCTGGCGCTGGGTGGCCGCGTCTACGAGTACGGTGCCGGTCAGTACCTGGTCACCTCGGTCGACCTGCCGGTGACGGGCTATTTCGCCGACGCGGCTCCCGGCCGTCCGGCGCTCGGTTTCGGGATGACGCTGGAACCCGCGGTCATCGCGGAGTTGCTGCTGCAGGCAGGCCCAGGAGACCTGCCGCGGTCACCCGGCGCGGCGCGGCTGGGGATCGCGGTCAGTGACGCGTCGGACGAGCTGGTGGACGCTGTCGTGCGGTTGTTGCGGCTGCTCGACCGGCCGCGGGACCGGCGGGCCCTGGTCCCGCTGGTCAAGCGCGAGATCCTGTGGCGGTTGATGACCGGCGAGCAGGGTGAGGTGGTCCGCCAGCTCGGTCTCGCCGACAGCAGCCTGAGCCACATCACGCGTGCCGTGCGCTGGATCCGCGAGAACTACCCGAGGCCGTTCCGGGTGGAGGAGCTCGCACAGCTATCCGGGCTGAGCGTCTCCGCTTTCCACAAGAACTTCCAGACGGTGACGGGGCTGACCCCCATCCAGTTCCAGAAGCACATCCGGCTGCAGGCCGCGCGGCTGTTGCTGGCGAACCAGCCGACCGACATCGCCGGTGTCGGCCGTCGCGTCGGCTACGACAGCCTCTCCCAGTTCAGCCGGGAGTACCGGCGCTTGTTCGGCGAGCCACCCAGCCGCGACGCGGCCCGTCTGCGCGGCGGAAACAGTCCCGCCGCTGCCCTTCCCTGAAAGTCAGGAGATCACCATGCACCACCTCATCGACAAGGTCTACCTCGACGGCGAGTTCGTCACCCCGCACGGTACGGAGCTGTTCGACCTGCACAACCCCGCGACGGGGAAAGTGATCGGACAGGTGCGGCTCGCCGACGAAGTGGACGTGGAAGCCGCCGTCGCCGCCGCGAAGCGCGCGCTTCCGGCCTGGTCCGCGACGTCCAAGGCGGAGCGGATCGACGCGTTGCGCCGGCTCCAGACCGCGGTCGCCGCGCACCGGGACGACCTCCTGGAAGCGGTCACCGTGGAGTACGGCGCGCCGCGACGCAACGCCTTCCTGGTCGACACGCCCGCCGGCGCCTTCGCCGACATGATCAAGACGCTGGAGGAGTTCGAGTTCACCCGTACGATCGGGCGGGCCACCGTGGAAATGACGCCGGTCGGTGTCGCCGGACTGATCACACCGTGGAACGCCGACGCGTTCTTCATCAGCGACAAGGTCGCCACCGCACTGGCCGCGGGCTGCACCGTCGTCTGCAAGCCCAGTGAGCTGAGCGCGACGCAGACGCAGGTGCTCACCGAGGCGCTGCACGAAGCCGGTCTGCCCCAGGGGGTGCTCAACATCATCACCGGGCGCGGCGACGTCGTCGGCTCCGCCCTCACACGGCACCCCGACGTCGCCAAGATCTCGTTCACCGGATCCACCGCGACCGGCAAGGTCATCGCGCGCGAGGCCGTCGGCACCTTGAAGCGCCTCACGCTGGAGCTGGGAGGCAAGTCCCCGTCGATCATCCTCGACGACGCCGACCCGGAGGAAGCGGTCACCGGGGCGCTCATGGCCGGGTTCGTCAACAGCGGCCAGGCCTGCGTCGCGGGCACGCGCATCCTCGTTCCCGAGAGCCGGCAGGACGAGCTGCTGTCCCTCATCGAGAAGAAGGTGGAGGAGGATTTCCGCACCGGCGACCCGCGGGACCCGGCCACCGCCATCGGCCCGATGGTCAGCGAGGGGCAGTGGGAACGCGTGCAGCGCTACCTGCACCGCGGGATCGAGGAGGGCGCCCGGGTGGTCGTCGGGGGTCCCGGCAGGCCGGACGGTCTCGAGGAGGGGTACTTCGTGCGCCCGACCGTGTTCGCCGACGTGACCAACGACATGACGATCGCCCGCGAGGAGATCTTCGGACCGGTGTTGTCGGTCATCGCCTACCGCGACGAGGACCACGCCGTCGAGATCGCCAACGACACCACCTACGGCCTGCACGCGTACGTGTTCTCGGCTGACCTCGAGCGAGCGCGGAACATAGCGTCACGACTCGAAGTCGGCCGGGTGGCGATCAACGGCGGTTACGAGCCGCTGTCGCCGTTCGGCGGGTTCAAGCAGTCCGGCATCGGGCGGGAATACGGTGTCTTCGGCCTTGAGGGCTTCCTCGAACCGAGGTCCGTGATGGTCTGACCGGCTCTCACCGAGCGGACCGTCGCAGGAGGTGTACGCGCAGTGCCAGCTGGACCTCCAGCGCCCGCGCCGGGGACTGCCAGTCCTCGCCGAGGAGCGAGGCCACGCGTTCGAGGCGTTGCACGACCGTGTTCACGTGGACGTGCAACGCCTCCTTCGCGCGCGTGAGGTTCCCGCCCGCCGCGAAGTACTCCTCCAGCGTCCGCACGAGTTCCGTGCCGCGGCGGGTGTCGTAGTCCAGCACCGGCCCGAGGGTCCGCCGCACGAAACCGTCCAGATCGCCCCGGTCGCCGAGCAGCACGCCGAGGAAACCCAGCTCCGCGGCCGACGCGCCCTCGCCGGTGCGGCCGAGCGCGAGCAGCGCCCGCAGGCACCGCAGTGCCTCCGCGTGCGCCTCGGCGATCGCGGCGGGGCCGCTCGCCGGGCCCCCGGCCCCCACGGTCACCGGACTGTCCACAACGGACCCCAGCTGCGTGGCGAGCCGCGGCGCGAGCGACGGGTCCTCGGCGCGCACCAGCAACACCACCTCGTCCGCGTGGCTCCCCGCGAGCGCGGCGTGCCGTGCGGCGGCCATCGCGAGCCGGGTGCGGGACACGGATTCCGCGTGGGCGACCAGCACGACGTGTGGTTCCGTCAGGTCCACGCCGAGGCGTGCCGCGCGGGCGACGAGCGCCGCCGGGTTGCGGCCCGGGGCGGTCAGCAGGTCGCTCAGCAGCTCGCCGCGCACCTCGTCCTCGGCCTTCGCGACCGAGCGGCGCAGCATGAGCAGCAACGCCGTCACGACCGCGGCCCGTTCGAACAACCGTCGGTCGGCGCCGACCAGCTCCGGGCGCCCGGCGAGCACGATGCTGCCCAGCGGTTCCGGCCCGGCCTGGACCGCGCACACCCACACCCCGTTACCCGTCACCGACCGCCCGGTCGCGCGTGACGCAGCGACCGCCTCGGCGGACGGCGGGACGACGGGCGCGCCCGCGGAGGCCAGCGGAACCCCGTCGGCGTCGAACAACCCGATCGCCCCGTGCAGCACGTCCGCCACGGCGGCCGCGACGTCGGGCACGTCCCCGCCGCGCAGCACGAGGTCCATCAGCCGGTCGTGGGCCTCCTCGGCGCGCTGGACGGCCGCGCTGTGCGAGCTGATCTCGTCGAGCAGGCGGGCGTTGTCCAGCGCGATCGCGGCGTGGTCGGCCAGCGACTGCAGCAGCGCGACCTCGTCCGGGGTGAACTCGCGCGGGGTGCGGTCGGACGCGTACAGCACCCCGATCACCTCGGCGCCCAGCGACAGCGGCACCCCGAGGATGGCGGCCAGCCCTTCGTCGCGCACGGCGTCGTCGATGGGACCGGTGTGCTGGAACCGGCTGTCGCGGAAGTAGTCCGGGCTGGCGTAGGGCCGGGCGGTCTGCGCGACGAGGCCGCCGATGCCCTCGCCCATGCCGAGCACGACCTCCTTGAACAGCTGCGAAACGCAGCCGTCGGTCACGCGCATGTACGTCCGGCCCGCGGCCTCGTCGTTGAGGCTCAGGTACGACACGTCGGCGCCGAGCAGCGTCCGGGCGCGGCGCACGATGGACCGCAGCACCGCGTCCGGGTCGTGCAGCCGCGCCAGGTCGCTCGCCGTGTCGAACAGGGCGGTCAGCTCGGCCTCGCGGCGGCGGTGGGCGCTCAGCGTCGCGGAGATCCGCAGCGCCAGCTCGGTCGCCTTGGCGAGTTCCGGGTTGCCCGCGCCGACCTCGGCGAGCTGCTCGCTGCCCGCCCCGCCGGCGAGCAGGTCGAGCAGTCGCAGCACGTCATCCACAGGTGCATCGTCTCACTTGTGCGCTCTCGTCTGCGCCTACTCGCTGAACATGGTGAACGAGCGCATCCGGTCGAAGCGCTTGGCGGCGAGATCATCGCGACTGATCAGGAAGCACCCGTAGTGGACGTCGCTCTGCGTGTAGAACTGGACGAGCGGTACCCATTCCCGGATCAACCGGTCCTCCTCCGCGTCACGCAAGCGGAATCGCTCCGACCTTGGAAGGTCCGGGTTGGCTTCGAGCCGGTCCCTGAGGTTGGCCTTCGCCATCACCGTCCAAGGAGAGTCCGAGCCGCCGATCTCCTCGCAGTACCCGCCGAAGCGGAACGTGACGCCCTCGCGCGGCGGCCAGAGCTCGTCGACCAGTTCGCACAGCTCGTCGACGTGCTTCAGCTCGTCGAACAGCTGCTTCACGGAATCCGGCTCGAATTGGACGTCGCGCTCTTCCAGCCACTCCGGCAGTTCCGGCGCGACCCATGCGGAAAGCGGGTATTCGGGGGTGAGGAACGGAATGTTCGGGTCGTGGGAAAAAACGGTGTCGTGGCCGGGCGGTGGAGGCGCCACCACCGTCTCCGTGCCTGCCGGAACGTACAGGACCTGTGCGGCCCCCGCCGTGCCCGAGGTGCAAATCGCGTCGAAGTCGTCATCCTGGTTCAGGAAGAAGAGCAGCGAGCCGTCCGCGGGCAGGGGAAGCCCCCTGCCCGGGGAAGGGCCGCGCAGTCCACGGAGGCGATGAACGGCAACGGGTTTTCGATCTCGCTGCCCGGCCAGGCAATGTCCGCCGGTAACCGGGAAGTCCTCCAGCCTGCCCGACAACCTCCTCGCCCTCGTCGCTCGTACTCGCCCAGACCGCGAATCTGAGCTGATCGGAGAATTTGTCGATCTCATCGGGCGGAATACCCCGTTCTGTCGCCGCGCGGCGGAATTGCTCGTAACGATCCATGGCGCAGCATGGTGGCAGATCGGTGGAGGGGCAGTTCAGGATGAGCCGGCGTGCCGACACGCGTTCAGGAAACACCACTCAGCGTGCCCTCGGCCGCCTCGTCGTGGAGGGAGGTGCGTGCCGTTTCGCGGGCGGTGAGCAGGGCGAGCACCGTGAGCACGCACATCGCGACCACGTACAGCGACACCGCCGTCGTGCCGCCGGAGCTCTTGAACAACGCCACCGCGACGATCGGGGCGAGCGCGCCGGCCGCGATGGACGACAGCTGCCCGCCGACCGACAGGCCCGTGTACCGCACGCGGGTGGCGAACTGCTCGGCGAAGAACGCGGCCTGCGGGCCGTACATCGCGCCGTGCAGGACCAGGCCGATCGTCGCGGAGAGGGCGATCAGCGCCGGCGATCGCGTGTCGAGCAACGCGAAGAACCCGAACGCCCAGCCCGCCATCGCGACCGCGCCGAACAGGTACACCGGCTTGCGGCCGATCCGGTCCGACAGGGCGCCCCACAACGGGATCGTGACGAAGTGCACCGCCGACCCGATCAGCACCGCGTTGAGCCCGGCCGACTTGCTCAGGCCCAGCCCGGTGGTGACGTAGACGAGGATGAACGCGGTGAGCACGTAGTACGACACGTTCTCCGCCATCCGCGCGCCGATCGTGATCAGCACCTGGCGCCAGCTGTCGCGGAAAACCTCGACGACCGGGACGTGCGCCCGCTTCTCCGCCTTGCGCTGCGCCGCGAGGAACACCGGCGACTCCGTGACCGAAAGCCGGATCCACAGGCCGATCACGACGAGCACACCCGACAGCAGGAACGGGATCCGCCAGCCCCACGACGCGAACGCCGCGTCCGGCTGCACCGCCGCGAGCACCGCGAGCACGGCCGTCGCCAGCAGGTTCCCGCCGGGCGCGCCGCACTGCGGCCACGATGCCCAGAACCCGCGCCGCCGGTCGTCCCCGTGCTCGGACACGATCAGCACCGCGCCGCCCCACTCGCCGCCGAGCGCGAAGCCCTGGACCAGCCGCAGCAGGGTGAGCAGCACGGGCGCGGCCGCGCCGACGGCGGCGTAGGTCGGCAGCACGCCCATCGCCGCCGTCGAACCGCCCATCAGCAGCAGGCTGAACACCAGCAGTTTCTTGCGGCCCACCTTGTCACCGAAGTGCCCGAACACCAGCCCGCCGAGCGGCCGGGCGAGGAACCCGATGGCGTAGGTGGCGAACGACAGCAGCGTGCCGGTGAGCGGGTCGGAGCCCGGGAAGAACAGCTTGTTGAAGATGAGGGCGGCGGCCGAGCCGTACAGGAAGAAGTCGTACCACTCGATGGTCGTCCCGATGAGGCTCGCGGCGACGACCTTCGCGATGCGTGGTCTGGGCAAGGTCAACACTCCTTTGTGTCGCAGGGTTTTTCAGGCAGCGGTCCAGCCGCCGTCGAGGGACAGGGAGATCCCGGTGACGTGCCGCGCGTGCTCACCGCACAGCCACCGCACGGCCTCGGCGACCTCACCGGGGTCGAGCAGCTCCTTGATCGCCGCCCGGTGCAAGAGGACTTCACCGACCACTTCGGACTCCGCGATCCCGTGGGTGGCGGCCTGGTCGCGGATCTGGTCGCGCACGAGCGGGGTGTCGACGTAGCCGGGGTTGACGCAGTTGCTCGTCACCCCGTGCGGTGCGCCTTCCAGTGCGGCCACTTTGGACAGTCCTTCGAGCGCGTGCTTCGCCGCGACGTAGGCGGCCTTGAACGGGCTGGCACGCAGGCCGTGCACGCTGGAAATGTTCACGATCCGGCCGTAGCCGCGCTCGTACATGTGCGGCAGGACCTGGCGCATCAGCAGGAACGGTGCCGTGACCATGACCTGTTGCACCCGGGTGAACACCTCGGGCGGGAACTCGGTCAGCGGCGCGACGTGCTGGAAACCGGCGTTGTTGACGAGGATGTCGACCTCGCGGGGCAACGCGTCGACGGCGGCGGGGTCCGCGAGGTCGGCGGTGTGGGCCCACCCCCCGGTCTCGGCGGCGACGCGTTCGGCGGCGGCGCCGTCGATGTCCACGACGTGCACCTTCGCGCCCGCGTCTGCCAGCGCGTGCACGCACGCGCGCCCGATCCCGCTGCCCGCGCCCGTGACCAGGGCGGTCCGGCCGTCCAGTTCGTTCATAGCGACCGACGGTAAGCGGACGGGAGCCGAGGGGGTATGTGGTTGGGCTACACAGTGTTGCGTGGGGAGGTGGTGAGGGGCGCTATGGTGGGGTGTGGGGTTGTCTCGCTGGTGGGTCGAGCGACTGGGGGCGGGGTGTTCGTGGGCTTGGGGGTGGCTGGCTCGCGGTCGATGCCCAGGCGGATGGGACGGACGCTATGGCGGCGGGGGGTGCCGGGTTTGCCGGTATCCCGCTGGAAGGTGGGGTGCCCGGGTTTGCCGGTACCCCGCCGAGGGGGTGAAGGCATTGGGGCACGTGGGGAGCGTGCTCGGCTGAGGTGGCTGACTCCCGGCTGGCGCGGGGGCGGGGCGGAGGAACGTCACCACGGCGGGGTGCCGGGCTAGCCGGTATCCCGCCGGAAGGTCGAGCGACTGGGGCAGGTAGGGGGAGCGTGCTTGTCGGCTTCGGGGAGCGTGCTTGCCGGTTTCGGGGTGGCTGGCTCGCAGTCGGTGTGGAGGCGGGTTGGAGGAACGTCACCACGATGTGGTGCTGGGGTTTGCCGCGACCCCGTGGAGGGGGTGAAGTCACTGGGGGCACGTGGGGAGTGTGCTTGTCGGTTTCGGGGTGGCTGGCTCGCAGTCGGGGCTGAGGCGGGTTCGGGCGGACGCCACAGTGGCTGGGTGCGCGGGTTTGCCGGTACCCCGCCGAGGGGGTGAAGCCACGGGGCATGTGGGGAGCGTGCTCGGCTGAGGTGGCTGACTCCCGGCTGGCGCCGGGGCGGGGCGGGGCGGGGCGGAGGAACGTCACCACGGCGGGGTGCCGGGCTCGCCGGTACCCCGCCGCGGGGATCAAGCCACCGGCGGCACGTAGGGGAACGTGCTCGTCGGCTTCGAGGTGACCGACTCCCGGCCGATGCCTAGGCGGATGGGGGTGTTGGCGGCGGTGGAGAACATGACGTCGGGGGCGTTGTCGGTGAGGGTGCGGCCGTTCCACTCCGCGAAGCCGAACGACGCGGGGGTGCCCACGGTGTACGGCAGGACGTTGGGAAAGAACTTGTGTGCCAGCTTCTCCCCGTACGCCTGCGGGTCCTCGGCCGTTCCGTATGCGGCGACGACGCCCGCGATCTCCTTGCTCACCAGATCGCCGTAGGTCGCGTAGTCGTCCGACGGGACGCCGGCGTTGAGGCGGTCGCCGAGGTCCTCGTTGAACTGCGTGAACAGCGGGTGGATCATCGGCAGGCCCACGCGGTTGATCGAGCGCCAGCCACCCGCGTCCGTGGCGAGCGTGGCCACCGCCCAGACCCCGATGCGGCCCGAGCCCAGCTCCGCGTCCGGCACCTCCAGCACGATGGAGTACACCGTGTGCCCGGCGAAGAGGTTGGTCGCCTGCGCCTCGGTCCACTCGCCGAGGTCGACCTTCGTGCCGTCCTGGAACGCGTGGCCCACCGCGTGCAGCACGTCGGGCTCGATCCAGAACGGGTCGCCCGCCTTGCCGGTCCACACACGCAGTCCGGACGCCCCCGTGACGGCGTCCCCCGTGACTCCCTCGGCGACGACCTCACCCTGCGCGAAGGCGTCCGTCGCCTCGGCGCCGGTCAGGCGCCGCACCACGTAGGTCTGGTTGCCCCGCTCGTCGCGTTCCCCGAAGACGAACCGGTAGGTCAGGTTCTCCACGGCGTCACCGTCGGTGTCCACTTTGAACTCGTACATGCCCTCGGGGTGGTAACCGGGCACGGGGATGTCCCCGGCCAGCGAGTGGCACACGTTGATGACGAACACCGTGCCGGTCTCGCCGCGGAACACGTACAGGTCGGTGATGTCGAGGCGGACGTCCTGACGCGCGATGGGCGAGTCGAGGTGGTGTGACATGGTTTTCTCCTTGTGATAGCGAAATTCCCGGTCAGGATCAGGAAGGGCGACCGGGCGACCAGCGCCGCTCGATCCGCCCGAAGCGCCAGACGAGCGCGGCCACCAGCCAGGTCACGGCGAACAGGCCGGCCACCGCGAACCCGAGCGTGTTGAGGTCGAGGCCCGCGTTCCACGACCAGAACGCGCCGGACCAGCCGAACTCACCGGACAACACGGACAGCAGCTCGGCCGCACCGACCAGCACGGCGACCGCGACGGACAGCCCGGTGACGGTGAGGTTGTAGTAGATCTTGCGCACGGGGTTGGCGAAGGCCCAGCCGTAGGCGAAGTTCATGAACGACCCGTCGACCGTGTCGAACAACGTCATCCCCGCCGCGAACAACACCGGCAGGCACAGCACGGCGTACCACGGCAGCCCCGCGATGGTCGCCGACCCGGCGAGGACGAGCAGCGCGACCTCCGTCGCGGTGTCGAACCCCAGCCCGAACAACAGCCCCAGCGGGTACATGTGCCACGGCTTGCCGATCGCCTTCGTGAACCGGCCCAGCAAGCGGTTCAGCAGCCCGCGGTTCGCCAGCTCGTGCTCCAGCGCGGCCTCGTCGTAGGACCCGGAACGCAGGCCCCGCAACACCTTCAGGATGCCGGCGAGGATGCCCACGTTGACGGCGGCGATCAGCAGCAGGAACGCGCCCGACACCGACGTGCCGATGAGGGACGTGTAGTGGTGCAGCGCCGAATTGCCGTCCCGCAGCGGGCCGATCACCGCCCGCACGCCCAGCGACAGCAGCAGCGCGAGCCCGAACACGACGCTGGAATGGCCCAGCGCGAAGAAGAACCCGACCGACAGCGGGCGCTGCCCCTGGTGGATGAGCTTGCGCGTCGTGTTGTCGATCGCGGAGATGTGGTCGGCGTCGAACGCGTGCCGCATACCGAGCGTGTAGGCGGTGAACCCGACGCCCAGCCCGAGCGCCCGCGTCCCGGACAGGAGCACGAGCGCGCCCCAGCCCACCACGTGCAGTCCCACGATCACGGCGGCCATCCCGCCCAGCCGGCCGCGTTCCCGCGTCGACAGCGGCCGTCTGGTCGGCATCGTCGTCATGGTCGTCTCTCCCGGGGGAATCCGAAGTGGACTTGCTGACGTCCAGCCTGCCCGCGCCGTCGTCCCGCCACCATGAAGTGCACCCCAGACTTTTACTGGGGTTTTCCACAGGTCCCGGAATCCGTTATATGCTCCGGAAGTGGGTGCGGAGATCAGAGTCGTCGTCGGTGAGGACCAGGCGCTGGTGCGGGAGGGCATCGTGCGGATGCTCGAACGCGCGGGCTGCACGGTGGTGGCCGCGGTCGGCACGGCGACCGAACTCGTGCACGAGGCGCGGCAGCACAAACCGGACGTCGTGATCACCGACATCCGGATGCCGCCGCGGTTCGACGAGGCGGGGCTGCGGGCCGCCATCGAGATCCGGTCCACCGAACCGGGGATCGGCGTGATCGTGTTGTCCCAGTACCTCGACGACGCGTACGCGATGGATCTGGTGGGGGACCGCGCGGAGGGCGTCGGCTACCTGCTGAAGGAGAAGGTGGCGAGCCCGGACCTGCTCATCGACGCGGTCCGCCGGGTCGCGGACGGCGGTTCGGCGCTCGACCCCGACGTGATCGCCCGGCTCGTCGGGCGCAAGCGGGCGAGCGGCCCGCTCGACACGCTCACGCAGCGGGAGCGGGAGGTGCTCGCCCTGATGGCGGAGGGCCATTCGAACTCGGGCATCGCGGCCAAACTCGTCGTCACCGTACCCGCCATCGAGCGGCACGTGACGGGGATCTTCGGCAAGCTGGGCCTGACGGACGCGGCGACCGGGCACCGGCGGGTGCTGGCCGTGCTCAAGTACCTCGGGCGGTGAACAGCCCGGCGAGGTCGGCCCCGACGAGCTGGTCCTTCGGGACGAACGCGCGGACACCGGCCTCGGCCAGCGTGCGCTGGGGGTAGCCGGGGGAGTCCGTGGACGTCAGCACGACGCTCGGGGCGGCCGGTTCGCGGCTGATCCGCTCCGCGAGCGTGAGCCCGTCGGTGTCGGGCAGGTTCAGGTCCAGCAGCACGCCGTCGGGACGGCGGGCGCGGATCTCGGTCAGTGCCTGGTCGCCGTCGGCCGCGTCGCCGACCACCTCGAACCCGCGGACGGCGAGCAGCCGGCCCGCCACCCGCCGGAACCCCGGGTCGTCGTCGACCACCAGCACCGTGAAACCCATGTCCCCAGCTTCTCCCGCCGGAACGGTGTCCGCAATGGGGCAAACCCCACGCTCAGGCGAGGGGCACCGCGGCACGCAGGGTGGTGCCCCCGCCCGGTGGCGAGGACAGGGAGAAGTGGCCGTCGAGCGCGGTGATCCGGTCGGCGATGCCGATCAGGCCCGTGCCGGGGCCGTCGAGCCCGGCGCCACCGGCCCCGTCGTCGCGGACTTCGAGCTTCAGCGTGGTGTCGTCCGCGCTGAGGTCGATGCGGATCTCGCCGGCGCGGGCGTGCTTGACGGCGTTGGTGATCGCCTCCGACACCACGAAGTACGCGTTGACCTCGACGGTCTGCGGGAGCCGCCGGGACAGGCTGCCGGTGATCACCACGGGCAGCGGTGTGCGTGCGGCCAGCGCCTCGACCGCGGGCACGAGCCCGCGTGAGGTGAGGATCGCCGGGTGGATCCCGGCGACGAGGTCCCGCAGGTCGTCGATCGCGGCCTGCGCCTGCTTGATCGCGTCGTCGACCAGCTCGGCTTCGCCGGGCGGGAACTCCTCGCGGGCCAGCTGGAGGCCGATCAGCAGCGCGACGAGCCGTTGCTGCACGCCGTCGTGGAGGTCGCGGGCCATCTGGCGGCGGACCTCCGCGGTGTTCTCCACGATGCGCCGCTGCGCCGCGCGGGACTCCACCGCCCGCACCTCGGCCGCGTCGCGTTCGCGGATCATCCGCTCGGCCGCCCGCCGTTCGGTCAGGTCGGTGAAGGAGTAGACCAGAGCGGGGCTGCCGTCGAGGTCGAGCGGCGCGGACCACCAGGCGATCGGGAACAGCGAGCCGTCCCGCCGCACGAACCAGTCGTCGTCGCCGTGCGCCGGCTCGCCCGTCAGCCGCGGCCGGAGCATGGGGCACTCCGCCGCGGGGTACGGCTCTCCCGTGACCCGCTTGTAGTGCACGGTTTCGTGGCTGGGCAGGCCGCGCAGCTGCGACAGGTCGTCATAGCCCAGTGCGCTCACCGCGGCCTGGTTCGCGAACAGGATGAGGCCCTCGGCGTCCACCACCCACACCGGCTGCGGCACGCTGTCGAGCACCAGCGGCAGCAGCGCCTCAACCGACTTCATGACCGGCCCGCAGCGATCCCAGCAGTGCCAGGCGTTCCTCGGTCGCGCTGCCCGGCGGCGCCTGGAAGATCTTGAGCTGCTGCCCCGGCGCGCTGTTCACCGTGAACGAGTGGTACGTCAGGTCAAGCTCGCCCACCTGCGGGTGCCGGATCCGCATCGGCTCGTGCTTCTTGTCGCGGACCTCGTGCCGGGACCACAGGCGGACGAACTCGGCGCTCTTCACCGTCAGCTCGCCGATCAGGTCGGTCAGCCGCGGGTCGTCCGGGTCCTCGCCCGCGGCCACGCGCAGCGCCGCGACTCCCTTGCGCGCCACCGCTTCCCAGTCGCTGTAGAACTCCGGCGCGCACGGGTCGAGGAAGCAGAACCGCGCGAGGTTGGGCTCCGGCCCGGCGGGCGCGTACAGCGCCTGCGCGAGCGGGTTCGCGGCAAGAACGTCGAGCAGCGGCCCGACGACCATCGCCGGGGTGTGCGTCCAGGTGTCCATGAGCCGCCGCAGGTCCTCCTCCACCCGGGTGACCCGGCGCCTGCGCGGACGCGGCCGGGCGAGGCGGTACAGGTGCTCCACCGCTTCGGCGTCCAGGCCGAGGACCTCGGCGAGGGACCGCAGGACCTGGTCGGACGGGTTGCGCTCCCGGCCCTGCTCCAGCCGCGCGAGGTAGTCCGTGCTGATCCCCGCCGTCGTCGCCACGTCCTCGCGCCGCAGGCCGGTGCCCCGCCTGCGGCCCGAGTCGGCGAAGCCCAGGTGCGCGGGATCGGCGACGGTGCGCCGCGCCCTGATGAACTCGCCCAGCCGGTTGTCCTCCTCCACAGTGCGAGCGTAAGCAGTCCGGGGGCCACGACGGTAGGAGTGGCACTCCCAGTCAACACGTTCGGTACTGTCCGCGACTCGTGCTGAACAAGGCCCGTGCCGTGGTGTCCCGGCTGCTCGAAATCGCGCTGCTCGCCGTCGGCGTGTGCGTGTTCCTGTTCGACAGCCCCGTTTTCATCGCCTGCTGGGACCTGCTGGCGGTGGGTTACCTCGCCTCCCGCATCGGGCGGCTGGTGCGGAGACCGGGCGGGCCGCGGTGGCGGGAGCACCTCCTCGGCGGCCGGGGAGGACTGTTCTTCACAGTGTTCACCAGCATGGTCGGCATCACGTCGGGGCTGACGATCGTGCTGGGCACCGGTGACGCGAGCAGCGATCTGGTCGCGCGCGTTTTCGGTGTGCCGGCGGTGCTCCTGGCGTGGGCGATCCTCCACTTCGGATACGCCGAGCGGTACGCGCACGCGTACTACCGGTCACTGCCGGAGCGCCAGTTCGCCTTCCCCGGCACGGAGACCCCGGTGTTCGCCGACTTCGCCTACTTCGCGTTCACCGTGGGCACCACGTTCGCGGTCTCCGACGTGGAAACCCTCACGACAGCGGCGCGCACGCGCGTACTCTCACACGGGGTGCTGAGTTTCCTCTACAACACCGCGACGCTCGGCGTCGCCATCGGCGTGCTCACCGGAGGATGACGTGTTCGGCGCACTGGCTTTCGACCTGGACTCGGTCGCGCGGCTCCGGTTGTGCAGCTGGCGGGACAACGGCTGGCGGTCGCTGCTCGTCCGCTCGTACGCGAACTCCCCGGTCGCGGAGGAGGTCCTGCTGCCCGCGACCGCGGAGCAGACCCTCGTGCTCATCACCGAGGGCACCAAGACCATCGAGTCGAAGAACGGCGCTCGTTGGCACAGCGCCGAATACGGACCCGGCCGGATCGGGATGACCGCGCCCCACCACGATTCGCACCTGCGCTGGCGGGGGCCGGGCCCCACCGAAAGCATCCACGTGTACCTGCCCGCGGGGTTGCTGGAGCGGACTGCGGCGGAGCTGTACGGCCGCGACGCCTCCCGGGTCAGCCGTCCCGACGCCCTCGTCGCGGACGATCCGGTGCTCGCGGCCGTCGTCGCCGGGCTCGGTGACGCCGCGCTCGCCGGGGCCGACGAGCTGTACGCGGAGACGGCGGCGGCGTTCCTGGCGGCGCACCTGCTGACCCGGCACGCGTCCGCGCCCGCCCCGGCGCCCGTGCGGAGCGAGGACCTCCGGGTGCGGCAGGCGATCGCGTTCATGCGCGACAACCAGCACCTGCCGCTGACGCTCGCCGAGATCGCCGCGGCCGTCGAGCTGAGCCCGTTCCACTTCCTCCGCGTGTTCAAGACCGCCACCGGGCAGACGCCCTACCGGTTCCTCAACGGGATCCGGCTCGGCCAGGCCCGCCGCTACCTGACGCGCACCGACCTGCCCGTGACGGAGATCGCTCATCTGTGCGGGTTCGCCACGCCTTCGCGCCTGGCCACGGCTTTCCGGCGGGAAACCGGGGTCACGCCCACGGTCTACCGCAGCCGGCAGCAATAAACGGGGGCACCCGCAGCAAGCAGGGGAAAGCGCGGTGCGGCAGGCGGACCTACTGTCGCGGCATGACCGACGACGCCACCGCGGAGCTGTCCTGCACCGTCAACGGGCAGGAGGTCCGCCTGCGGGTGGATCCCCGCGAATCACTGCTCGACGTGCTGCGTGAGCGGCTCGTCCTGACCGGCACGAAGAAGGGCTGCGACCAGGGCCACTGCGGTGCGTGCACGGTGCACGTGGACGGCAGGCGGGTCGTGTCGTGCCTGACCCCGGCGGTCCAGGCCGCCGGGCGCGAGGTGACGACGATCGAGGGCGTCGCCGGGCCGGACGGCGGGCTGCACCCGCTGCAGCGGGCGTTCATCGACCACGACGCGCTCCAGTGCGGGTACTGCACCCCGGGGCAGATCATGTCGGGGCTGGCCTGCATCGCCGAGGGGCACACCACAGACGACGACCAGATCCGCGAGTACCTCAGCGGCAACATCTGCCGGTGCGGTGCCTACGTCGCGATCGTCGCCGCGGTGCGGGAAGCCGCCGACGCGGCGCGGAACGGGGCGTGACGCCATGCGGTCCTTCGCTTACGTGGTCCCGGAAACCGTGGACGCGGCCGTCGACGCGCTGCGCTCGGCGGTGCCGGGCACGAAGATCCTCGCCGGTGGCACGACGTTGTACGACCTGATGAAGCTGGGCATCGAGGCGCCGCCCGCCGTCATCGACGTGCACCGCCTGCCCGGCCTGGACGGGATCGAGACCGGTGCGGACGAGCTGATCTTCGGCGCGGGCGCCCGGATGGCCGACGTCGCCGACCACCCCGTCGTCCGCGCCGACTACCCGGCGCTGTCGGAGTCGTTGTGGCGCGCGGCTTCCCAGCAGTTGCGCAACATGGCGACGGTGGGCGGCAACCTGTTGCAGCGCACGCGCTGCGCCTACTTCCGCGGGGGCCCGGAGTTCCCGTGCAACAAGCGGAACCCGGGCAGCGGCTGCGCCGCGATCGGCGGCCACGACCGGGCGCACGCGCTGCTCGGCGGCTCCGACGCGTGCATCGCGACCTACCCCGGTGACTGGGCGATCGCGTTGCTGGCGGTCGACGCCGTGGTCGACGTGGTCGGCCCGGAGGGTGCGCGCACCGTGCCGCTGGCCGAACTGCACGTCGAGCCGGGCGAGGACCCGGCGCGCGAGCACACGCTGGCCGCGGACGAGCTGATCGTGCGCATCCGCGTGCCCGCGACCGCCGTGGGCCGGGGCTCGACCTACCACAAGATCCGCGACCGGGAGTCGTACGCGTTCGCGCTGGCTTCGACCGCCGTCGCGCTGACCCTCGACGAGCAGGGCGTCGTCGGGGAGTGCCGGATCGCGCTGGGCGGCGTCGCCACCCGGCCGTGGCGGGCCACCGCCGCCGAGGAGTACCTGTCGGGCCGCGCGATGACGCCGGAAAACGCCAGGAGAGCCGGGGAGATCGCGTTCGAGGGCGCGCGTCCCGGCAACTACAACGGGTTCCGAGTCGAACTGGGCATCCGCACGGTCGCTGACGCGGTGCGCATTGCCGGAGAGCGAGCCAGCAGATGACCGCCATCGACAACCGCCGCGTCGACGCCTACGACAAGGTGACCGGCAGGACCGCCTACGGTGCGGACCGGGTGCCCGAAGGCGTCGCCCACGCGATGTTCGCGATCGCGCGCGTCGGCAAGGGCCGGATCGTGTCGATCGACACGACGGCCGCCGAGGCCGTGCCCGGTGTGCGCCTCGTGGTGACCCGGTTCGAGCCCGGTGAGCTGGCCGAGGGCAGCTTCATCATGGGCGGCGGGTACGGGTTCCAGAGCTTCCAGCCGCTGCTGGGGGACCGGGTCGCCTACCGGGGCCAGCCCATCGCGCTCGTCGTCGCCGACACGCTCGTCGCCGCGACGGAGGCCGCGGACCTCGTGACCGCGGAGTACGAGCCGGAGCCGTTCGCGGTCGGGCTCGACGCCGAGGGCGCGGAAACCGTGGTGCAGGAGGAGGCGATCCCGCTGCCGTTCCTGGCCGACATCAAGGTCGGGGACGCGGACGCGGCGTTCGAGTCGAGCCCGGTGCGCATCGAGGGCACCTACGAACACGCGCCGCAGCACCAGGTGCCGATGGAGCTGATCAGCAGCGTCGTCGAATGGCGTGGCGACACCGTGGTGGTGCACGAGGGCACGCAGAACGCGGGTGCGCTGCGGGGCGGGCTGGCCCGGCAGCTGGGCATCGACCCGGCCAACGTCGAGATCCGCTCGCCGTACGTCGGCGGCGGGTTCGGGCAGAAGAACTCGCTGCAACCGCACCTCGGGCCGCTGGCCGTCGTCTCGCGGCGGCTCGGCCGACCGGTGAAACTGGTGCTGCCGCGGCTGCAGACGTTCCACGCGGCCAGTTTCCGGCCGACCACCCGGCACACCGTGCGGCTCGGCGCCGACACGTCCGGGCGGCTGCTGGCGGCCGTGCACGAGGTGGACCAGCAGACGTCCCGGCACGATCTTTTCCCCTGCACCGCAACGGAGATCACGTCCCGGCTGTACGCCGTGCCGGCGTTCCGCGGCCGCCAGCGGCTGGTGCGGACCGACGTGCAGACGCCGGGGTACATGCGGGCGCCCTTCGAAAGCCCGGCGGCGTTCGCCTTCGAGTCTGCGATCGACGAACTCGCGTACGCCACGGGGCAGGACCCGGTGGCGCTGCGGCTGGCCAACGACACGGCGCTGGATCCGGTGACGGGCAACCCGTTCTCGAGCCGCCACCTCGCCGAGTGCCTGCGCCGGGGTGCCGAGCGCTTCGGCTGGGCGGAGCGGAACCCCGAGCCCGGGTCGATGGTGGCCCCGGACGGGGCGACGATCGGGTGGGGCGTCGCGGCGGGGGCGTACCCGTGCAACGTCGCGCCCGCGGTCGCGCACCTGTCGGCCGCGGCGGACGGCAAGGTGACGGTGAGCGTCGACGGGCACGAGATGGGGCAGGGCATCCGCTCGGCCATCGCGTTGACCGTGGCGAGGGACCTCGGCATCCCGGTCGCGGACGTCGTCGTGGTGGTCGGTGACACACGCGTGGCGCCGCAGCACCTGACGGCGGGCTCGTGGGGCACGGCGACGGCGCTGCCCGCTGTCCAATCAGGACTCGTCGAGCTGCGGAAACACCTGAACGCGGCGGCTTCCGGGGACGTGGACGTGGCGGCGTGCGTCGCCGCGGCGGGCGGGCCCGTGGAGGTCGAGGTGAACTCGCTGCCGGAGATGCTGGAACGCTCGCGTGCCGGGCTGGTGTCGATCGCCGGACCGGAGTTCGGGGAGTTCAGCTCGTTCAGCTGGATCGCGCACTTCGTCGAGGTCCGGATCGAAGCGGGCACGCGGCGGATCCGCGTGCCGAGGGTGGTCAGCGTCGCCGACTGCGGCCGCGTGGCGAGCCCGGTGACGGCGGCCAGCCAGGTGCGCGGTGCGGTGGTGTGGGGCATCGGGGCGGCGTTGCGTGAGGAGAGCGAGGTCGACGAGCGGTTCGGCGGCTTCCTCAACACGACGCTGGAGGAGTACCCGGTCCCGGTCAACGCGGACGTGCACAGCATCGACGTCGGTTTCATCGACGAGCCGGACCCGTTGTTCAACGCGGCGGGCGTGAAGGGGCTCGGCGAGGTCGCGATGGTCGGCGTCGCCGCGGCGATCGCCAACGCGGTGCACCACGCGACCGGACGGCGGCCGCGCAGGCTGCCGATCCGCCTCGAGCACGTGCTGTGACCCGCCCGGCGGTCAGCGCCCCGGACGCACTGTCGCCGGAGGCGCTCGCCGACGCGAGGCGGTCCCAGCCGTGGCGGGGGCTGCGGGGCCTGGTGTTCGTCCTGCCCGTCGCCGCGGCACTCGTCGTGGGGGCGGGCGGGCCGGCGCACTCGGCCGCCGTGCTCGCCCCGGCGGTCACGTTCGCGCTGCCGCTCGTGGCGATGATCGCGTTCTGGTGGGAGGACTGGCCGGGCAGCCTCGCGCGGCCCGGCTGGTCCGGCCTGTACGACACGCTCCTCGTCATCGCGGGCGGTGCCGTGCTGACGTGGCTCGGGAAGTCCATTGTGGCCAGTCCGCTTCCGTTGGCCGGTGGCATCTTCACGATCATGCTGCAGCTGACCCTCGTCTGCGAACGGTGGCCGCTCGCCGGGCTAAGAGATCAGTTCAGAATGAGCTTGCGTAGGCAGATGATTGAGCAGGCCACGCTG